>FR890511.1:0-1927 GCA_000433415.1 Clostridium sp. CAG:448 | reverse complement strand
CGCCATCAGCGGCTTGTGTGAGGTGATCAAGGACTGGGAGGACGGCTACGACAGCGTTCTGGGGCGTTACTATGCGGACAACGGCAAAGACCTTTCGGGCGGTCAATGGCAGCTTGTCGGACTTGCCCGCGCATACTTCAGGGACAGCGAATACATGATCCTCGATGAACCCTCGGCTGCGCTTGACCCGATTTCGGAGGATCGGATTTTTGAACAGCTCTATCATCTGAGCGCAGGCAAAAGCTCGGTCACGATTTCGCACCGCCTTTCCAACACCACGCTTGCCGACAGAATCCTCGTAATCGGCGACGGGCACATCATCGAACAGGGCTCCCATTCGGAGCTCTTAAAGCAAAACGGCAAATATGCCGAACTGTTCCGCTTGCAGGCAAGTAAATATATTTGACGGGTAAAACACACGGAGGATTCCGGTCTGTTTTTTCCGATGCCGCATGATTCGCCGTATTTCTCTTGCAATTCCCATTGCTCCCCTTTACGACAACGGCAACTCCATGTGGTTCAACCGTGTCGTGGGTGAGATGCATGCAGACGATGACAGCAATATCAGAACCCCGCTGTGGAAGAAGAATCCCACAGAAAATCCGGAACTTGTAACCGACTTCTCATGGCTGGACCTGTCCGCTCTCGACGGTATTGAAGACTTTGCAAGAGCGCTGTATGGGAAGTCCGCGTATCTGGAACCGATACGGGTTGACACACTGGCAAACGCCCTCAGAACGCGCATTGAACTGCTTGACGGCATCGCACGGTCACAGTCCGGTGGGCAGACTATGCTTTGATTCATTGCACAACTGCGACAACCGCACGTCAATAGAGGTGCGGTTTTGCTTTTGTTCACGCGGGAACGGTTGAAAAGCGGGCATATTTATGGTATAATCATCGGAAAACCGGAAACTGCAAAGGTAACACACAAAAATGAAACTGTACGAAGCACAAACCCGGAACCCGGCACTGCTGACCGCACTTCTTGACATCTGGGAGCGCTTCGGAATTTTGGGAGGAAAGCAAATGATTTTATATTTCTCCGCCACAGGAAACTGCAAATATGTCGCAACCCGCCTGGCGCAGGCGACCGGGCAGGAAATGTATTCGATTGCGGACTGCATCCGGAACGGGCAGTATGATTTTTCCGACGGTACCGTCGGCATCATCTCCCCCGCCTACGATTGGGGACTGCCGAGTATTGTGAAAGAATTTCTCGAAAAAGCGTCGTTCCGGACGGATTACCTGTACTTCGCCGCGACCTACGGCACCATCCCCGGCGCAATCGGATACATGGCAAACAAGGCAATCCGCGAAAGAACCATCGACGCCTACTATTCCGTCCGGATGCCGGACACCTGGACGCCGATTTTTGACCTTTCCACCCCGGAAAAGGTCGCAAAGTACACGCGCCACACGAAATCGGAGATCGACCGCATGATTCAGGGTGTACGCGAACGCCGCACCAACCGTCATCTGCGCCCGCGCACCCCGGCGATTATCACAAAGCTGATTGCCGAGCCGCTATATAACAAAAAGGTGCGGTGCACCTCCAATCTCCATGCGGAAAACACCTGCATCGGCTGCGGGCTGTGCGCAAAGAAATGCCCCGTGCAGGCAATTGCAATGCGGGACGGGCGCCCGGTCTGGGTAAAGGACAGGTGCGTCATGTGCCTCGGGTGCCTGCACCGCTGCCCGAAGTTCGCGATTCAGTACGGCAACCGCACAAAGAAGCACGGGCAGTATACCAATCCGAACGTGAAAGTTTAGGGCTGCAAACAAAACTTGCATGGTACATGCAGGAATGCAAACAAGAGCAAAGGAATGGTCTCAAGATGTGCTTGGGGCGATTCCTTTGCTCTTTGTTTGAACCCGGAGAATGAGAAAGGGCACCTGATTTCGAGTGCCTTCAGTGTCAATGACG
>FR890510.1 GCA_000433415.1 Clostridium sp. CAG:448 | reverse complement strand
GAGTCCCCGACCGTCTTTCCGTATGCAGGAATCAGGCGCACGGCAGTGGTTTTGGTATTGGCAACGCCAATGGAAATCTCATCCGCGATGATGCCGCAGATGACCTCTTCCGGTGTGTCGCCGGGAATGGCGATCATATCCAAGCCTACCGAGCATACCGCCGTCATTGCCTCCAGTTTTTCCAGCGAAAGCGCGTTCCGCTCCACTGCGGCGATCATACCGGCGTCCTCCGAGACCGGAATGAACGCGCCCGACAGACCGCCGACGTGACCGGATGCCATCACGCCGCCCTTTTTGACCGCATCGTTGAGCAGTGCAAGCGCCGCGGTCGTGCCGTGCGCGCCGGTGGATTCCAAGCCCATTTCCTCCAGGATATGGGCAACCGAATCCCCGATTGCCGGCGTGGGCGCAAGGGACAGGTCGATGATTCCGAACGGAACGCCCAGCTTTGCCGACGCCTCGTTCGCCACCAACTGCCCCACACGGGTGATCTTGAATGCGGTTTTCTTGACGATCTCCGCAAGCTCACTCAGATTGCAGTTTCCTGCCCGGTGGATGGCGGAGCTGACCACACCGGGACCGGAGACTCCCACATTGATGACGGTTTCCGGTTCGCCGGTTCCGTGGAAGGC
>FR890509.1:2762-9150 GCA_000433415.1 Clostridium sp. CAG:448 | reverse complement strand
ATCAGCCGGATGGCGTCCATATTGATGCCCGCTTTGGTCGTTGCCACATTGACGGAGGAACAGACCAGCTCCGTCTGCGCAAGCGCCTCCGGGATTGCCTCAATGAGATTGCGGTCCCCCGCGGTCATGCCCTTATGTACCAGTGCGGAAAAACCGCCGATGAAGTTGATTCCCAGCGTTTGTGCCGCGCGCTGCAGGGTTTGCGCAAGATGCACGTACCCGTCCGGCGACAGTCTGCCGCCGATCAGAGACACCGGCGTGACCGCAACCCGCTTGTTGACAATCGGAATGCCGTATTTTTTCTCGATTTCGCACCCCGTCTTTACCAGATCCGCGGCACAGCGGGTGATCTTTTCGTAAACATTGTCGCAAAGCCGTCCCTCGTCATCGCTGACGCAGTCGAACAGCGAAATACCCATTGTGATGGTACGGATGTCCAGGTTCTCCTGCCGTATCATCTGAATGGTTTCCATAATATCTCTTGACTCCAGCATTTCCGTTTCCTCAGATTCTGTGCATGGTATTGAATATTTCCTCGTGCATGGTATGAATGTCCAATCCATGCGCTTCGCCGAGTGCGCTCATCCGGTCCGCAAAATCGGAAAACGGAATATTCAGACGGTCGATATCCGCAATCATGATCATTGCGAAATACTCCTGCAATACGCTTTGCGAAATATCCAGGATATTGACCTGGCAATCGGCACATTCTGCCGCTACGGCGGCAATGATGCCGACGCTGTCTTTTCCTGTTACCGTAATAACTGCTTTCATTCTTTTTCCCTCCGGTCTTTCTACAGATACTCCATTATACTACAGATCGGCACGCCTGACAAGGGCATTTTAAAAAAAAAGAGAAAAAACCGGGTCCGGCTATAGACTTCTGCCGCATTCTGTGTTATACTAATGCCATAAAGACACACGCGGAGGGAGCATATGAATCTTCTGTATCTGAAATACGCCGTTGAGGTGGCTGCGGTGGGATCCGTCAACCGGGCGGCGGAACGCCTGTATATTGACCAGGCGAATCTGAGCCGCTGTATCAAGGATTTGGAATCCTCGCTGGGCGTTTCCATCTTTGAGCGTTCTCCGCGCGGTATGAAGGTAACACCGGACGGCGAGATTTTTCTGAACTATGCCAGAACCATCCTCCGGCAGGTGGACGCCATGGAGCACCTGTTTTTGAAGGGCAACGCACACAAACAGCACTTTTCCGTTTCCGTCCCCCGCGCAAGCTATATTTCCGCCGCATTCTCCGCCTTTTCCGCACGCATTTCCGAAGCGGAATCCGCAGAGATTTACTACAAGGAAACCAACGCCATGCGAACCATCCGGAATATCCTGGAGGCAGACTACAAGCTCGGCATCGTGCGGTATGCGGAGAGTTACGACCGCTATTACAAGGACATGTTTGAGGAAAAGGGACTGATCAGCGAGCTGATTGCCGAATTTCACTACGTGCTCCTGATGCATGCCGACAGCCCGCTTGCCGGCAAGGAGCAGATCACGTTTGCCGATCTGCACGATCTGACGGAGATTGCGCACGCGGACCCGTATGTGCCCTCTCTGCCGCTGACCGAGATCCGAAAGGAAGAGCTTCCGTCCGTCAGCCGCCGCATCTGCGTGTTTGAACGCGGCAGTCAGTTTGACCTTCTGTGCGCCAACCCGCGCACCTTTATGTGGGTTTCCCCGGTGCCGCCCGATCTGCTTGCACGGTACGGTCTGGTACAGCGCGTCTGCGGGGAAAACCGGCGGATCTACAAGGACATGATGATTTACCGCAAGGATTACCGGCTGACCGAGCTGGACCGGGCGTTCATTTCCGAGCTCTGCCGCGTCAGGCGCGAGATATTTGTGCCGCAGGTACAGTAGAAAATCGAAAAAAGGTATGGACAAATCCGGTACGCTGTGCTATAATGATGGCGTACAGGCAGAGGAGGGATAGAAGTGAAGGAAAAAATCAAATGGACACAGGTAGTTCTGGTTGTTCTGATGACAGCGGTACTGACCGGCATCCTGCTTTTTGAATTGCATCTGTTCATCACCAAGGCGGTGCCGAAAATGGACGCCTGGCGGGAAGACCGAAAAAAAACGTGGGCATGGATCCTTGAAAATCTCGCGTACTTTCTCCCTGCATGCACGCTTTGCATTGCCAATTCACTGATCTACCGCAAAACGTTTTCGGCGCGGACGCATCATATCAAGGCATGGATCACTGCGGGCAGTACGGTCTGCTCATACGTCGGCGCGATTCTGATGATCAATCATCAGAAAAAAACGGTCTGGGCAGAGATCGTGGAGAAACTGGAACCGGGAAAGATCACGGAACAGTTGCCGGCGCTGACCTACAGCATCACCTGGCTTTTGCGTGCCGCCGTCCCGTTGGTATTGGTATTTGCCTATCAGATGATCCGCGCACAAAGCCCGGACGTCTGTCACCCGTTCCGGATGGAGGACAGCGATTCCCCTATTGACGAGAGCAAATACGATGAATTCGCAGATGAAGTATAAGCGCATAACCGCATAAACGTACAAAAAAAGGGTCGCAAACCATGGAAGGTGCGATCCCTTTTTGTATGCGTTTTTTACGCGCCGACGCATAGGGAAAGCGCCACTCCGCTACGCTTCGTGACGCTTTCTCTTAATGGGTTCTTGCGGTTTTATCGGTTTTCTCTACCCCAACTAATGATACATCGCCTGGTCTCCGTACAGTTTCTGCCGCACGAGGAACATTCCGCCATGCCCAGGACCCAACGGAGCGGGGAGATAACTGCCGTTTTCGTCGCAGACGCTGTCACTGAGATAGGAAATGCAGAATTCAACCGGTCCTGACAGATTAGTTCCTTCGGCTATCGGTGTGATACGGAACCGCCACAGATAATTCTCATGGTCTTCCTCAAGGAACTCCACCTTTACGGCATCTTCTTTGGAAAAATACAGATAATCTCTTACGCTTATGAGGGCTCCACCCCGTGCAAACCAGACCCAACCGTCCGATTCCGTCTCTCTGTTATGTACAACGAGGAATCCGTAACCGTTAGCCTCCCCATACGCAGTCACGTCGCAATTAGGGATATCCGCATTCCAATGTGCACCGTACCACTCCGGAATAGCGCCTTCTTCTACCCGTTCAAGGTCATCCAATGTAAAAAACAGAACTCCGGGCGTGCCGGTAGCAGGGGCACTGACCCGTACACTGTAAGAATAAAAGAGTCCGGCGCCCACGCAACGCAGATAATACGGATCGCTCGAAGCGTGGTCACTCCGTATATACTTTCCGAACGTACCGAGAGAAACGCCCCAATCGTCACGCACGATAAGATCGATCATGTTCTGCGTATTCGACCGAATTTCGCCCAATAACTGACGAAACGCCTCTTCAAAGGTCTGCACCTGCTGATCTCCGGACACCACAAATTCGGTCTTCCCCTCCTCGCGCGCCTCTTTCCATACGACCTCCAATTCGTCGGCTTTCACCTTGACAGTTTCTGTGCACTCCCGTACCTCTTTGCGTAATTCCTCCGACTTGGTAACACACGACAGCGCAATCTCACTCAGTTGCTCGGCAAAAGTGCGCTGATTGGCAAACAGCGTCTCCGCCTCCTCCGGGTGTTCCTTGATCCGCGAAAAGATTGCCTCCCGTTCCACCGGATTCCATGTAGTATAGGTCATCAGCATACACAAACCGCCCGTGGACGGCAGCGCATGCAACGCCTGGCTGATACGCTCTGCCACTGCGGGGCGCAGACACTTTTCGGGATATTTTGCCAGATGCAGATAGGGGTTTTGGAACAGCGACACAATCTCCTCCTTCTCTTCTTTTTGTTCCTCTGCCGACGTCTGTGTTTCCTCTTCCGTCGAAGTTTCCGTCAAGGACGAAGTGGTATCAGCCGGCTTGTCCGCCTGCGGAGTGCATCCTGTTGACAACAGGCTAAATGCCAGTAAACAAACAGCAACCATTCTCTTTCTTCTTCCCATTGGATTTCCTCCGCTTTACAAATAAAATTCCGGCGAATTTCGCTCCCGGTACTTCTATTCTACACTGGAAAAAAGAGGTTTGTCAAGGCTTGTCGTTCAAAAATAATACACAAACTTATCACCCCTTTTTGGGCAGTTTTAACATTGCAAAAAAAGAAGAAAACACTTCCGTTATTTGCGGTGAAATACCCGGTTTCCGGCGCCGGAAAATGTGGTCAGGGTAACCAGACCGCGGTACGGGGAAAACAGGCGGTCAAAGAAGCGCGGCGGGGCGGACAGGCGGGCGGTCAGCGCGTCGAGGGCGGGGTCATCGGCACGGTAGACGCGGCACAGGGACGCCTTGCGCGCAAGCATGGCGTCCTCGTTTTTATAAACCGACAGAAAGACGACCCGGTCCGAAAGGATGTCCGCCATGGCGTCTGCCATCCGCTCTGCGGGGATGGGCGCATTTCCGGTCACTTCCTCCACTGCGCCGAAGGACAGAAGGCAGCCGTCCTCCGTCACCTGCACGGTCAGCGGCTCGGCGGGGTTTTGGGTATTCGGCAAGGTCAGCTCGCAGAACGCATTTCCGTGCGCGTCGGTATCATACCGCATATGCGCGGCAAGCGCCGGGTAGCGGCGCACCAGCAATGCGACCCCCTCCTCCGTTTTCCTTCTGCTCTGTGTATGCTCCATTCCCTCATCCTCCTTTTTCCGACTCTGCCCTGTTTTTTTTCCGTTCCCGCAGAGAAAGGAGCCTGAAAAAAGAACGAAAAAACGGGCGCAGGCTCTTGCAAATCCGCAGGGCGTTTGTTATAATATAGTATACAGCATCTCCCCTTCTTTTGCAAGGGATTTTCGGAGGTTTTCCATGGAACAGAACTACACCATCCCGATCAACGAAGCGTTTGAAGCTTCCCGCGACCGCCCCGCATGCGGGTGTCCGCTCTGCGCACTCTACCGCAGGCTGGAGGAAAACGAGCTGGATCTGATTCTGGGTGCCTCCATGATGGAGCCGGACGTGCGCATCCGCACCAACAAAGAAGGATTCTGCCGGCTGCACTACGACATGATGTTTGTCCGCAAGAACCGGCTGGGCATGGCGCTGACCATGCAAAGCCACCTGGACGAGCTGAAAAACGAGCTGCACAACGGCGGGTTTCTCAAAGCCGCAGACGGCTCCGGACCGCGCAAGCGCATCAGCCGGCTGGAGGAGTCCTGCTATGTCTGCAACCGGATTTCCTTTCACTTTTCCCACATGGCGGAAAATATCATCTACCTTTGGGACAAGGACCCGGATTTTCCCGCAAAGCTGAACGCGCAGCCCTATTTCTGCCTGCCGCACTACCGGCTGCTTCTGGAATACGGACAGCTGCGCCTGCCCAAGAAAAAAGTGCCGGAATTTGCCGCCGCCTGCGCAAAGGTGGTGGAGACCTATCTGGACACGCTGCGCGGGGATATTGACTGGTTCTGCAAAAAATTCGACTACCGGTACGAAGAGGAGCCGTGGTACAACTCCAAGGACGCAGTGGAACGCACCATCCGTTTTCTGCGCTCCGATCTGCACGGCACACCGAAAAATTCGGACAAGTAAAAAGAGGATAACAAAAAAATGATCGATCTGCTTGATCTGCACAAGACCTTTATTCTGCGCCATCTGGGCGCAGGAGACACCGCCGTGGATTTTACCATGGGCAACGGGCACGACACCGCGTTTCTTTCCCGCACGGTGGGTGAGCGCGGGCATGTCTACGCCTTTGACATTCAGGAAGCCGCCGTCAGATCCACCGCCGCCCTTCTGGAGCAGGAGGGATGCCCGCAAAACTACACGCTGATTCACGATTCGCACCACCGCGTGGCGGAGTATGTACATACCCCCATCAAGGCGGGCATGTTCAATCTGGGTTGGCTGCCCGGCGGGGACAAGTCCATCACCACCCTGCGGGAAACCACCATGCCCGCGATCGAAGCAGCCATCGGGCTGTTGGATCGGGACGCGATTCTGAACATTGCGGTCTACCCCGGGCACGCGGAGGGGGACGCGGAGGGCAAAATGATTACGGAATATCTTTCCGGCATCAGCCGGCACAAAATCTGTGCCACCGAGGTACGCATTCTGAACTCTCCGACCTCGCCCTATTTCATCATGGTAGAGACAAAACCGTAACATAAAAACGCAAAACAGGAGGATTTCCATGAAAAAATCATATCGCCTTGCCTGCATTCTGCTGAGCGCGGCACTGCTTTTCCCCGCGTGCGCATCCGCAGGCAAAGAAACCGAAAGCACAGCCGGCACTCCCGATTCGCCGTCGGCGGCGGTCGCGGTGCTTTCGGGCTACGGCTACACCTATCAAAACGATATTACCCCCTACGCCATGTCCATCACCTCGCAGTCGCTGCTTCTTGCCAACAAGACCGTCATCCTCGGTGC
>FR890509.1:0-2687 GCA_000433415.1 Clostridium sp. CAG:448 | reverse complement strand
GCGCAGCCGCTCTCTGCCGCCCCAGCCAATGCAGCCACCGCACTGATTCTGGAAATGCGTGCAATCGGCTACACCGGCATTTCCATGACCAGCAGCTACCGCAGTTACAAACGCCAGGAGGAGCTGTTCTCCATCTACAAGCAGAACGAGAAAAAAGCGCATCCGGCGTGGACCGACGCGCAGGTGGAGGAACGGGTGCTGAGCTACTCCGCCAGACCGGGAACCAGTGAGCACCAGACCGGTCTTTGCATGGATCTGTTCTACACCGGCATGACCGAGTTGGTCAATTACGGCTACGAAACCGAGACCGAGGGAGACCTCGGCTTTGCGGAAACGGGCGCTTACCGTTGGCTGACCGAAAACGCGCACCGCTTCGGCTTCATTCTCCGCTACCCGCAGGACAAAACCGGCGTGACCGGTTACAGCTACGAATCCTGGCACTACCGCTTCGTCGGCGTCAAGGCGGCAACGGAAATTCACAATGCCGGCATCACGCTGGAAGAATATTTAGCCAACCATTGAACCTGATAAAGGACGGCGCCGCGCAAAACATGCGGCGCCGTTTTTACGGCGTCAGGATGAGGGCACGCAGGGCTTCCAGGTCGTCCGCATCCACCCTGCCGTCCGCGTTCACATCGGCAGCGGCGGCGGACGCGCACGCATAATCGGCATCCGACAACGCCCATCCGAGTGCGGTCAGATCCCGGACGTTGACCCGTCCGTCGCCGTCAATGTCGCCGCGCCGGAAGAGCCTTTGGTCCGCGTCGGTCAGATCTATGCGCCGCGCATGCGCCTCCGACGGCGTGTCGGCAATCAGGTACGTCAGCGTGCTTCCGACAATCCGCATGCCGAAAATCAAGCCGTCCCGTTTGCCGGGCACATGGAGCACCCGCAGGCTGTCGTCCGCGGGGTCATAGGAAAGAATGCTGTCCGCTGTGTTGAAAAACAACATCCCGCCGAAAGAACCGATCCCGGCGTAGGCTTCCGAGCAGGAGTCTTCCGGATTCCCGGCAAGGTACCACGCAGTGTCCAGCCGGTAGACGCACGCCCATGTAAGAGTTTCCGGATCCATCCGGCAGATACCGCGCACCGCCGGGCGGTTGTCTATGTAGTACCAATTTCCGACGCAGAAAACCAGCGGGCTTTCCGCTGCGCGGAGTGCGGGTGATTTGTCATACCAAAGGTCCGTGCAGGTCACGGGCGCCTGCCAGTCATAGTGCCTGCCGTCCGCCGACATACCCGCATCGCTTTTCAGAAACCAGGTGTGGCGCACTCCCGTCGCACCCGATGCGGCATCGTCCCAGGTCACATCGGCATGGTACCATGCGCCGTCCAGGAAAATCAGGTTCCAGATGTGATTCATGGCGGCACTGGCGGCGCAGACGGAAGGGATGCCGACGCGGCGCAGAAGGAGCATATACAGTCCCGTATACGCCTGGCATACACCCACGCCCTCGCGCAGAAAACCGTAGACATCGTAAATCCGGTAGCTGTCGTCATAGGCGAAGCGCAGGCAGATGGCGTCGTGCAGATACAGCGCCTTTTCAAACGCGCTCCACGCCGGCAGAACCGGCGCGACCATCCGGTCAAGCTCCCCGTCCAGTTCCTTTCTTGCCGCAGCCAGCGCCTCCCCTTCCATGGTATAGAATGGGCAGACCGTCTGCAAAAATCCGTCGCCGTCCACGGTATAGGTATACCTGCCCGACCAGAAAAAGAACTCCGGATGCGCCGTAAACACGTCGGAAAGGATGCCGCCGATTTCGGTTTGCGCAATCCGGCACGCGCGCAGATCGATCTCTGCGGCGCACGCGTCCAGTCCTGCCGTGAGCACGTTGCAGACATCCTCCCGTGCGTTTGCGGGAACCGGGATATAAATCGGGATATCAAACAGAAAAACAAACAGAAGAAGCGTCGCCGTCCATCGCACGCACGCATGCCGCCCTTGGAATCCCGCCATGATCCGCTCCTTTCGTTGCCTTTCATTCCCTGCAAAAAAGGCAACCCGACCGTGCGCCGGAAGACCCACGGACCGGATTGCCGCATGTGTTGCATTGTATGCAGACAGACGCAGACGTTATGCTCAGTCGGGATAAAATGCGGAAAGCGGCGGCACATAAACGCCCGTGTACCCGGTCACGCCGCCGGCGCAGAACAGAGAGTCCAAAATCGATTCCTCCACACACTCCGCAACGGCGCGGAATGCCGGCTCCAGTACCTCCTCGGCAAGACACTCCGTCTGCCGGAAAATCTCCCCTTCCCGGATCCGGTTGGCGGTGGAAAACCCGATGACAACGTCCCCGCTGCCGTGCCCGACAAAGGAGCCCGTCCGCGCAAGTCCCACGACAGCCCGGTGCAGAATGCGGGTCAGCTGTCTGGCATCCACCGGCAGATCGCACCCCACCGCAATCATGACGGAGCCCTGGTCCGATTCTTTTCCCTGAAACCGCTTCCACAGACGCTGTCCGACCGGGTCCCCGCAGACCGTCAGATCGGGCGTTGCACCGAAATTGGTCTGCACCAGCACCCCCAGCGTAAAGGTCCGCCCGCCGATCTCCATTTGCCGCGACGCCGAGCCGATGCCGCCTTTGAGCCCGAAGCAGATGGTTCCCTTACCCGCACCGACATCCCCCAGGGCAAACGCGGGGGAGCCCTGTGCGTCACGCAGGGCGGCAAACACCTCACTCTGA
>FR890508.1:14733-16380 GCA_000433415.1 Clostridium sp. CAG:448 | reverse complement strand
CGCTGCCGGTGCCGTTCTCGGTGCAGTGGCAATCGGCGGGCAGTACGGGAATCTCGCCTTTGCCGCCGCGGCAACGGTTCCGGACGCACCGGAAAACTACGGCGCGCTCTCCGGTCTTTTGCTCGGCTTGTTCCACCTGCAAAGCACCATTCATATTCCGTCGGCACAGCCGGATCTCTCCCGCACCGGGGACCATGCCGCACTCTCCCTGATCTGTGCGCTGCCGGAGAACTGCAAAACCGTGCCGTCCGTGCTGACCGGTAGGGGAGCAGTCACCTGCTATGCCCCGGAAGGATCCGCAGACGGATATATCGGATTTGACAGCTTCATTGCGCTGATGCAACGGATCTCCGCACTGCACCGGGAAGGAAAAATTCTATCCGCGCGCCTGATTCTGGACAATGCTCCGCTTTCCGTTTTCCGCCAGATGCAGCAGGATGCGCCTTATACGGTCGCACCGGAATTGCTTTCCGTTGCCGAACAGCGCATTCCGCTCGGCGTTCTTTTGGAAACCGCCGCTCCGCTCGGCAATTATACCCTTGCTTTTCCCGCAAATACCTGATCGCTTTCCGCACATCCGCACGGGCAAAGAACGTTCCCGTGCGGGTGCTTTTTCTGCTCTTTTCCGCACACCTGCGTATCCGCCTGCACAATCTTCCTATTTTTCACCCGCAAAAAGTTTCCAAAATCCGCAAAACGAACAAATACCATTTTTTTTGGAAAAAGCGCAATTTTTTTTCGCAAACCTCTTGCATTCCGAAGACAAATGTGGTATAATATCCATTGTTATGCGATTGACCATATTCGGTAAGCAATCAGATCAAAGAGTATGCGCGTTTGCGCGTGTATGAGGAGGTGTCAAAATGGCAAAGTGCTGCATCTGCGGAAAAGGCGTTGTGTTCGGTCACAATGTTTCCCACTCCAACCGCAAGACAAACAGAAGCTGGAAGCCCAACATCCGCAAGGTTAAGGTTGTGGAGAACGGTACGTCCCGTACCATCGATATTTGCTCCCGTTGCCTTCGCACTCGCAAGCGTGCGGAAAAGGCTGAAAACAACTGAGTTCCAGTTTATCGGAATGCCGGACCAAAAAGTCCGGCATTTTGATTTTCTGACCGGAGAGATTTTATGAAAATTGCGCTGATTGACGAACGAATGCCGCGACAAATGCAGGACGCGCTATGCATGCACGGCATTGTGCCTTTTTCTGTCCCGCCTTCCTCCCTGCTTCCCGCCCCCGTTGCCTCGCACCCGGATATGCTCTTCTTCCCCTGCGGCGGCAACCTGTTTCTGCATCTTCTTTACTACCGCGAACACGCCAGCACATTGGATTCTCTGTTTGCCCGGATTTCTCTGCGCCCGATTTTCTGTGAGGGGGACTGGAGTGCCACCTATCCGCACGACGTTCGATTCAACGCCGTAGACATGGGCGGGCGCCTGTTTTGCCGGCACGCGAGTATTCAGCCGGAAATTGCGCTTGCCTTTTCCCGGGTCTGCAATGTCGCGCAAGGGTACGCGGGCTGTTCCGTCTGTACTGTCGGGGAAAATGCACTGATTACCGCAGACAGCGGCATTGCAAAGGCTGCTCTTGCCTGCGGCATTGACGTACTGCAAATCCGACCGGGATTTGTTTCTCTGCCGGGCTATT
>FR890508.1:9431-14685 GCA_000433415.1 Clostridium sp. CAG:448 | reverse complement strand
CGAGCGGGTACAGTGCCGACATCGTGTTTTTTTGCGGCAATCCGCTGTACCACCCCGACGGAGAAGCAATTCTGACCTTCTGCCGCCTGCATCAGACGCACGTTGTCTCACTCATGGACGCTCCCCTTGCGGATTACGGAAAAATTTTGATTCTGTAACAGCGCGCAGCAAACATCTCATTTTCACCAATCCCCGCTAAAAAGCACCGGAAACAGTTATCACTGCTCCCGGTGCTTATTTCTCTACCTTATTCCACAGAAATAATGAAATCGTACAACGGCTGCCCGCCTGGGAGGACATTGATATCCGCACCCTTCAGCTTCTCGCGCAAAATATCACTGACGTCCTGGCGGATATGCTCATTGATCTCCTCACCGCAGAAAACCGTCACAAACTGCGCGTCCCGCATCTCCGCCGTCATCAGGCGCAGGCACTCCAGAGCATCATCGCTGACCACTCTGATTTTGCCGTTGATCATTCCGATGGACTGCCCTTTGCGGATCTTGGTGTTGTCAATCTCGGTATCCCGCACGGCAAATGTCACCGCCATCGAGGTCACTGCGGCAATTGCGTCGGTCATATTGGTCACAAGCTGTTCGGTATCCGCTTCCGGGTCGAAATTCATCAGCACTGCCATCCCCTGCGGAATACTCACCGTGGGAATCACAATCGCTTTCTTTTCGGTGGAGAGCTTTGCGGCT
Source organism: Clostridium sp. CAG:448 (assembly GCA_000433415.1). Classification (GTDB taxonomy): domain Bacteria; phylum Bacillota; class Clostridia; order Oscillospirales; family CAG-272; genus CAG-448. Next base: position 13,984 of record FR890508.1, on the reverse strand, counting down.
TGCTGTGCCACCATACAGATATTCTTGTTGTTGGGAAGAATAAACACGATTTCACTCGGCGTGCGGTTGATTGCATCCAGGATATCCTGTGTGCTGGGATTCATGGTCTGCCCGCCGAAAATCAACTGATCGGTTCCGAGGTCGGTAAACGCATCCGAAATTCCCTTTCCCATGCAAACCGCAACAAATCCGTATTTCTTCTCTGCCGCCGCCACGGTGACAACCGCTTCTTCGGCTGCCGGTGCCGGGGGATCATTTTTCTCCGATGCACCCGCACCCACCAGTTCGGAATGCTGCAGGCGCATATTCTCCACCTTGACCATAACAAGTTGACCGTATTTCAGCGCATTCTCCATCACCTTACCGGGATGATTGGTATGCACATGCAGTTTGATAATCTCCTCATCGTCCACAAACACCAGGCTGTCTCCCAACCGCAACAGGTAGGAGCGGAAAGCTTCCGCTGTCCCCTCTCCCTTCTGGTCCGCGGACTTTTCCACAATACATTCCGTGCAGTAGGCAAACCGGATTGCCGTATCGGAGCCGTCCGCACGCGCCGCGGCAGACATCTTGGTTCCCGCATCCGTATTTTCACGCTCGACCGGTTTTCCCATCAGCGCGGCATACATACCCTTCAGCATGGTCACAAAACCGCTTCCGCCGGCATCCACAACCTTTGCCTGCTTCAAAACTGTCAGCATCTCCGGCGTCTTGGCAAGCGTCTCCTCCGCAGTGTGAACCACATGCGCAAAGAACGCCCCAATGGTCTTTTTTTCTTCCTTTTCCGAATTCGTTTTCGCCTCTTCCGAACAGACGCGCATGACCGTCAGAATGGTTCCCTCCGTCGGATTGGAAACCGCCTTATACGCTTCCTTGGTTCCGCTTTCAAAAGCCTCCGCCATATCCTTGCTGGTTGCGGTTTCTCTGCCGCGCAGGGACTTCGCCATGCCGCGGAAAAACAGAGAAAGAATCGCCCCGGAGTTGCCGCGTGCGGAACGCAGACTGGTAGACGCCGTCTTTTCCGCGCACTCGGAAACGTTTCCGGAAAAGCCGCTCAGCTCTTTTGCGGAATCGCTCAGCGTCAGACTCATATTGATTCCGGTATCCCCATCCGGCACCGGAAAGACATTCAGATCGTTGATCGCATTTTTATCGTTGTCCAGTGCATTCGCACCGGAAATAATCATATCGCTCAGGGTGTGCCCGTCGACAACCGATTTTTCGGAAACGGTATCCGGTCCGCTTTTTGCAGTTTTCTGACTCATTGATTATTCCTCATCTTTCACTTCCGAGATAAAACAGCGCCAATGTCCCCGGCCCGGAATGCGCACCGATTACCGGACCGACGCATCCGATGATGACATCTTTCACACCGATTTTTTCCCGGATCATAGATGCCAGTGTTTCGGCATCCTCTTTGCAGTCCCCGTGGCTGATAAAAATCGTCTGCTCTCCCGGATTGACTGCGCTCTTTTCCATGCGGTTGCAAAGCTCCGCAATCGCACCGCGGCGTCCTCTTGCTTTTCCGACGTTGATCAGGTGTCCGTCGTTATCCACATGCATGATCGGCTTGATCGAAAGCATGGAACCGAGAACCGCCGTTGCGGCACTGATCCGTCCGCCGCGTTTCAGGAAAAACAGATCCTCAACGGTAAACCAATGGCACAGGTTCAGCTTGTGATCCTCCAGCCACTGTGCGGTTTCCTCAATGGTTGCGCCTTCCTCACGCTTGTTTGCCGCCAGATAGACAAGCATCCCCTGTCCGAGCGACGCCGCAAGCGTATCGACAACCAGGATCTTCCGTTCCGGGAACTGCCCGCGCAGATCCTCCGCCGCCGTCTGACCGGCTTTGCAGGTGGCACTCAGTCCGGAAGAAAACCCGATATAGAGAATATCATTTCCCTTCTGTAAAAGATCCGTAAACAAATCCGTGAACTTACCGATGCTGACCGAAGCCGTCGAAGCGCTTCCGCCCTTCCGCAAATAGGCATAAAATTCACCGCGGTCAAGTGCCTCGTCCGGCATTGTCCGCCCGTCACCTGTGGTCACATCCAGCTGTGCGACAGAAATCTCAAACTGCTCTGCAATCTCCCGCGGCAAATCGCAGGAGGAATCGGTTACGATCGCAAAATTCCGCATAAACACACCTCGCAAAATTCAGACATTATAATGTAATATTATACCAAAAAAACCATACGCTGTCAAGTGGAAAAAGTGATTTTTCGTCCGCCGCAGGTCAACTCTCCCACGCAAATGGGGGGCTGTACCCGAAAGATTCCGAAAAAAGTCACCCCGATCCGACGACACGAACCGGGGGTGATACAATCGGTCATTTTTTTCTGTCCCGATCCGACAGCGGCATCTGGGGTTTCAGCATGCCGGTCAGATGCTTGTCTTTCAGACCCATCATATAGGCAAACAATGTCATCAGCACAGACGGCAGCGTACTCAGAATAAACATCCAGAAGAAGTTATGCAGCGGCTGTGCCTCTGCCCCGACGGTTACTTCTATGGAAAGCAGTCCGGCATACATGCCCTGCAAAAGCAATCCGGCAAGCTTTCCGACGCCGGCAAGATTCCCGACACCGCTGAGCATTCCGGCGGCATAAATGAGAACCGCGACATAATTGAGCGAATTGGCAAGCAGAGATGTAAAAAGCGGGTAAAGCAGATTCAGCTTCCGCTTACCGGTTTCCACGGAAAGACGGTCACGCGATCCGACCGACCAGGCACTCAGATAGGTCAAAAACAGATAGAACAGCGTTGCACCGACACTGGTTGCCGCCATCAGTCCGAAATTTTTTTCATCCCCCATCATACCCGCGGCGAGCGCAAGAACCAGTCCGAAAATTGCCGTCACAAACTGATTCAGAAAAAGGCGCACCGCGTCATATGAGTATTCGCGCCAGAACCGTGCCACTGCGGGGTGATTCGACGGTTTTTCCGGCTCGGTGCCCTCAATGGTATAGTCGCGCTCCCAAACGTCCGGCTGTTTGTTGTCCATATACAAACGACCCCCTCACAATAATCTTTCTTCATTATAGCCCACCTTCCTGCGGATTGCAACATCCGGGGCAGAAAATTTACACTTTGTCCAAGAAAATCTTGCAACAAACCGGAATCCGGTGTATAATAGAGTCAGAAATCCAACCAAAGGAGTCTCTACGTATGGCATACGAAGTTGATCTTTGTGAATTCCCGCCGATTGTGCAGGAATTTGCCGCATATAAATCCGCCATCCAGGGGTGTTCGGAAAAGACCGTAGGCGAATACCTGCTTGATCTGCGCACCTTTTTCCGTTTTTTGCTCGCCCGGGACCGCGGCATTTCGCCCGAATCGGACGAATTTTTACAAATCGACATCACCGGCATTGACCTTTCGTATCTTTCCGGAATCAAGCAGACTGACATCTATGAGTTTTTGCTCTACTCCGGATCGGTACGCAAAAACCTCTGGTGCGCAAAAGCACGGAAGCTGTCCTCCATCAAGGTATTCTACAAATACCTGGTCAACAAACGGAATCTGCTGGAGGAAAATCCGGCAATCAATATTGAAACACCGAAAAGGCAGAAAACACTGCCGAAGTTTCTTTCGCTGGAGGAATGCAGGATTCTTCTGGATACCGTCAAAAACGATGCCGCATCCGACACCCGGCTGCGGGACTATTGTATCATCACCCTGTTTCTGAATTGCGGCATGCGTGTGTCCGAGCTTGTCGGCATCAGCCTGCCGGACATTGACCGCGAATTGCGGTCCTTACGTGTGGTCGGAAAAGGAAGCAAGGAGCGCATCGTCTATCTGAACGATGCCTGCCGTGCTGCACTTGCCGACTATCTGCAGGAGGTCAGGCTTGCGGGCGGTATGGCAGACCTGCCGGATAAAGCGCTGTTTCTGAGCAACCGCGACAAACGTATCAGCGTCAAAACCGTACAGTATATGGTCTACAAATACCTGGATCTTGCCGGACTGGGCGCCAAGCACTATTCCGTGCACAAGCTCCGGCACACCGCCGCAACGCTGATGTATCAGTCAGGAGAGGTGGACATCCGCGTCCTCAAGGACATTCTTGGGCACGAACAGCTCAACACCACGCAGATCTATACGCATGTCAGCGACAAAAACATGCAGAATGCCATGAACGCCAATCCGCTCTCCTCTTTGACCATCGACACCCCCGCAAAAAAGGAAGACGGCGAGAACTGACAACCAATCGACAGCCTGCGACGACTTACCGGCAAAAAACAACCACTTACCGTTTTTCTCTTTACAAATCTCCCGGCATCTGTTATACTGATCGCACCAACGGGAAAGGAAATGCCTATGAAGTTACGGATTGAAATTGCGGACGATCTCCCGGAAGATGAAGTGTATATCCGCTGCCGCGCCGTTACCGACGAGATTTCGCGTCTGCAGCGGGTCATACAGGGAGCGGCACACAAAGTCGAATTACAGTTATACATCGGCGATACGGAATACTATGTATCGCCCGAAAAGATTCTGTTCTTTGAAACCGCAGACGGAAAGGTGAGCGCACATACAAGGGACAGAATGTA
>FR890508.1:1152-9408 GCA_000433415.1 Clostridium sp. CAG:448 | reverse complement strand
CACAAATCTGTATGAACTGGAGGCACTGCTTCCCTACACCTTTGTGCGGGTTTCAAAGTCCTGCATTCTGAATTCCGCGCACGTCGCCTCTCTGTCACACAGCCTGACCGGAAGCGCCGAGGCAACCTTCTTCAATTCCTATAAAAAGGCTTACATCTCCCGTATGTACTACAAAATACTCAAGGAAAAAATCTACGAAACGAGGATTGCAAAATGAAAAAAATCGTCTGGGGGATTCTTTGTCTGTTTACCGCCATCCTGATTCCGCTCAACGCGATGGGCATCAGTATGGGCGTGATCGGTCTTTTGCCTGTCTCCAAGCTTCTGCTTTCGCTGGTGCTGCTTGCCATCGGAATCTGCATCGCCATTGACCGCAACTGGTTTCTTTTTCCCTTTCCGTTCGGCGTGATCTTTATGCTTCTGCAAAAAGAAATATCGGAGTACATGGGAAGGGGACATGAAAAGCTGATCAGCAACTGGCTGGTTCTGCTCAGCACTGTCCTGATTGCCATCGGTCTTTCCTTTATCTCCGGTGCCTTCCGCCGCAAAAAAGACGGGAGTACCGCCACAGGCAAGAAATACAACGGCTCTGCCTTCGCCTCCGAAATGCGCTACATCGACTGCACAGATTTCTCACGGTTTATGCTCAGGGTAAAAATGGGAGAAACCGTCGTCCGTTTTGAAAATGCTGACCGGTATAAGGGAGACGGAACGCTGAACATCCATTGCTCCATGGGACACGTAATCGTGTATGTCCCGAATGACTGGAGCATTGACGCAACAACCGACAATCACATGGGCGACATCACGCTTCCCAACGACTTAGCCGGTACAGGTCCCGTCCTGCACCTGCAATGCGACTGCAACATGGGGTCCATTGATGTCAGACGTGTATCTTAACGACAACAGAATCGCTTCTGCCGCACAGAAAAACGGCAGGAGCGATTCTTATTTTTTATTCCGGCAACGCGGACAATGTCTGGTGCGAAACATGGCGGAAATAGAGAATTTCCGCGATTGCCGTCAGTGTCCAGGAAACTACGTACAACAGATACAGCGACGGGATTGTATGGAAGTATACAAAAACGGTCTTGACCCATGCAACCCGAAAAACGCAGGAACCAAGGATCACAATCACCGTGGGAATCGCGGTTTTTCCCAGCCCGCGTGAAGCGGCAATCGTACAATCCATAAACGCCGACACGCAGTAAGAAAAGCTCATAATGGAAAGGCGAAGCATACCGGCATCAATGACCTCCGGATGCGTCGTAAAAATCGAAAGGAACGGTCTGCCGCAAAAGAACAGTGCCACCCCCATCACCAAAGCGGACGCAAAGGAAAACAGCAATGTCAGATAATAGCTTTTCATGATGCGTTTGCGCTTGCCGGCACCGTAATTCTGCGCCATAAAACTGGTACAGGCAACGTAAAACGCCTGCATAACGTCATAAACCAGGGCGTCCGCGTTCATCGCGGCGGAATTTCCGTCCACGATCACGGTATCAAAGGTATTGACTGCCGCCTGAATGAAGAGGTTTGCAACCGCAAAGATTGCATTCTGCAATCCCGCCGGCACGCCGAGCGCCAAAACAGGGCGGACATATTCCCCCGAAAGACGCAGACCGAGCAGGCGCAAGCCCACCATGCCCTTTTCCCGCAAAAGCAGAAACAGAATCAGCCCGGCGGAGACATACTGGGAAACAATACTTGCCACGGCAACCCCGGCAACTCCCATGGAGAACACAATTACAAACAACAGATTCAGTCCCACATTCAGCACGCCGGCAAAAAACAGACAGTAAAGCGGTCTTTTGGTATCCCCGACAGCGCTCAGAACGCCGTTGCCGAAATTGTACAGCGCAAGCGCCGGCATCCCCAGAAGATAAATGCGAATATAAAGGACGGCACCCTCCAGCAGTTCTTCTTTGGTGCCAAGCAGGAGAAGTAAGCCGCGGGCGCCGGCAAGTCCGGCGGCACCGATCAGAAGTCCGTAGAAAAAACAGACCACAAGCGCATTCTGCACGGTTCTGCGCACCCGATCGACATCCCCCGCTCCCGCGTGACGGGCAGTCAGCGCATTGACACCGCTGCCGATTCCGATCAGGAGCCCGGTAAACAGTGTGACCATTGTCGTGGTCGAACCGACCGAACCCATCGCATTCGGTCCGGCAAACTGCCCGACCACCGCAATATCCGACATATTGAACAGCACCTGCAACAGGTTGGACGCAATCAATGGAAGGCTGAAAGTCAGAATCTGCCGCATAAGCGGTCCCGATGTCAGGGACGCGCCTCTTTTTTCAGTCATCGAACGCATAAGAAACCTTGAACTCCTACTCCTCACAACTCTCGTCCGCACATTCTTCCGCATCGCCAGCAGTGACACTCTCGCCGTCGTCCACCACACGGGATCCGGAAAGATCCGCAAAACGGTAGCAGAAGAATATAATCAGACTACACAAAAACCACCCCGCAGGGTACCCCATCGCAAGCGGCATGACCGAACCCGGAAACCACCTGGACACGCAGTAAAGATATCCCTGACGGAACGCCACAAAAGACAAAAGCATGGCGATCATGGGTGCACGGCTGTTTCCCGCACCGCGCAATGCCCCGGCATAGACCTGGTTGACGCAGCAAAGCACATAAAACGGGGAAAGATACCGCAAAAACTTTGCACCGTATGCAATGACCGCAGGTGCTCCGGGATTCAGGAAGTTAACCAATGCGGGCGCAAAAATCACAACCGGAATCACCACAATCACGGTAAACGCGGCGGCAATTCCGAGCGCAATGTCAGCACCACGCCGCGCGCGTTTGACCTGATTGACTCCGAGATTCTGCCCCACAAAAGTCGTGGACGCCAGTGCCAGGGACTGCATCGGCATAAGAATAAACTGGTCTGTCTTCAGATATGCCGTCCAGCCGCCCATACAGTCATCACCGAATACATTGATGTAACCCTGCACAAAAATGTTGGAAAATGCCGTAATTGCCATCTGCAACGCCGCCGGCAAACCCACCCTGCAAATCTTTTTCAGCATCGCCCAATGCAGCCGCATCCGGTTCCAGTGCAAACGCACGGAAGCCTTTGAGCGGAACAGGTGCATGATCACCAGGAATGCAGACACGCCCTGTGAAATGATGGTCGCATAAGCAACACCGCTGACCCCCATATCAAACCGCAAAACAAACAGAAGATCCAAAAAAATATTGAGAAGCGCGGATACAACCAGGTAATAAAACGGGCGTTGCGAATCGCCGATTGCCCGCAGGATTCCCGCTCCCATGTTATAGAGCATCAGCCCGATTACCCCGGCAAAATAAATGGTCAGATAAGCGCTTGCCTCCGGAAACACATTCTCCGGCATCTTCATCAGTCCCAGCATCATCGGCACAAACAAAATACCGACGCCGGTAAACAGCACGCCCAATATGGCCGTCATGACGATTGCCGTATGAACTGCGCACTGGACCTGTTCTTCGTTCTTTGCCCCGTAATACTGCGATATGACCACTCCCGCACCGCTGGACAGCCCAAGAAAAAAGCCGATCAACGTATTGATGATCGGACCGACCGTCCCAACGGCAGCAAATGCCTCTGAACCGACATAATTTCCGACAACCCAGGTGTCAACGGTATTGTAAAGTTGTTGAAAAATATTCCCAATCAAAAGCGGAATCGCAAACGTAATCAGGTGCACCACGATATTGCCCCGGGTCATGTCAACGTCCTTGCGCGGGACAAAAAAACGATACCATGGGGCGCGCGTCTTCGCCTGTTCCTGCACTTTTTCTACCTTCCTTTCTCTTTTCCACTCCATTATAGCCTTTTTTTGCGGATTGTCAAGAGGCATTCAAAGATTCCCACGGAAATAAAAGAATGAACCTCGCACAACGACCACAACTTGGTCACCGGGTCCTGCTGTCGGATTTTCATACTGTGATCTTACAGTATATGACAAATTCCAACAGGAAGCCCCCTGATTGTGCGCTTCTCCGGCTCCCGGGCAGAACACTTCCGACAGAAAAAACGCCCCTGTACCACAGAGGCGTTCGGAAAAGATAATATCGTACTATTAGTATGTATGCTGAAAACCTGTCATTTTTGAATCTCCACCTTGAAGGTCCGTTTTGCCCCCTGCGCCATATCCGCACAGAACGCAAACGAGTATGTGCCGTCCTCATCGTAATAAATCATGTAACCGTCGTAGCCGTGATATGTGGTGTCATATTTCTCCCATTTTCCGCCAATCCACTCATACAGGACGGGAGTACACACATCCGACGCGGCACTGAATCCATACACCCGAACCGCCGTTGTTCCCCTGCCGTCCGAAAGCGTAAACACCGCTATATTTTCTTCTGCCCGGATTTTCGGCAAATAGGAATCAGCGACCACGGTGCCCGTATCCGCCTCCACAACGACCGGCGCGATACAGGAATCCTGCCGCACCTGCCGCACGCTTGTGTCGTCCGCAGCGTGCTGTGACCCCCACGGCAAAAGGATCAGATCAATCGCAAGCGTATCTCCCGCACGCAGCGTCACATCGCCAAGGTCCAATGTCAGATAGCAGTGATTCAAATCACCGTCAAACGAATGCTTGACCGTAAACTGCGCATTGCATTCCTTCCCGCCAATGACCAGTTTTGCGGACTTGATCAACATCGCAAAGTTGACATAGTCCGCCTTATTCCCGGCGTAGTAGTCAAAGTACGGCGCATCCTTGCCCAAACGGAGATAGTCCGTATACACCTTCCCAGACAATTCCCGCACCGTCTCCCGGTTATTTTCGTCCAGATACCCGATCTTGGAGAACGCCACATCCCGTCCGTCAAAGGAGAAGAAGGAAAAATGGTTGACAAAATCCTTGATGTGAAGATCCTCCAGCACTTCCAGGCGTATCTCGTAATAAGTACGGTTTTCATCATACTGCGGAAATTCCATGTGCCTGTAGGTTGCCTTGATCTTACCGTCGTCAGACACATAATCCATGCCGATATCCGCATAGACAGGTCCACTGGAATCAATGCAGTCATATTGGGATTCCGTTCCGTAAAAATGACCGTCCGCATCGGTATATGTCAGAAAGTACAGTCTGCCAATACTGGTATGCTGCGGTTGTCCCGACCAGAAGGGGGCAGACATGGAGCGGAAATCGGGCAAAGTCCAATAATCCTTGCCGAACACGTAAAACGGAGCAATACAGTTGGACTCTGTTGTCCCGCAGGAAAGGTGATAGTACGGCGCAATAAACTGGATGGAAGAAAGCTGCTTGATCGGGAAGATTCCCCAGTTCGTATACAGGTGAATCAGCGTAAATGACCGCTTTTCGTTTGCCTGCAACACCATCGGGAAAATCGCTTCCCCGTATGAGGGATCACCGGGATCAAAAATCGGCTCCTCATTCTCTCCCTTGAAATTTTTGCAGACCTCTACCGGCAACGCCAAGAGGTGCTGATCTCCGGAAAGCAGTACCGCATTTTCCAAGCACCCGGCGTCGGTTCTGCCGAGAATATACAGCTTCCGCGTGCGTCCGTCTCCCTCCAATTCCGTGGAAATCCGGAAGTTGCGCTGTTTGTCCTTATAGTAAATGTTAAAATCCGTGCCATTGACCGTAAACGTATAGCAACCGCGGTTCGCATCATATCCGAGATAAGCAGCACCGTCTGCGGTGTCGGTTACACGCAAATCGGTCAAAGGGTAGCGCTCAATATATGCCTCATTCAAAAACGCATTGAAATCATGACGGTCACTTGTATAAAGCCGCCATCCCATCCGCATCGAATCGCCTTTCTCATAGGAATCCTTTTCTGCTGTCCGGTACAGGCGGATTACATAAAAATCGCCGTCCAATTGCACTGAAAAGCGCGCGGAATCGCTGTCAACCGAGCGAATCCAGCCAATGACGCCGGCACGGTTGATGTCAAATGCCAATGCCTCAACACTGTCCATATCCACCCCGTCAAGACCGTCATGGGTTCCGTTTTGATCCGTCAAACGCATCCCTTTCACACGGTTTGCCGCCAGACAGATCTCGGTTCCGTATTCGGCAAGCCGATCTTCATCCTCGGTAATCACGAAGTGCAACTCTTCGTGCAGTTTATCGGAATAGGTGTGATAAATACGGTCCAGTGCCGCATTGACTCCCACTTTTTCCAGGTTGACTGCCTCCACCGATTTGATCTCCACTTTTTCTCCGCGGGCAGAACCGATGTCAAAGCGCAGTCCCCTAACGCTGCCGGTAAAGTCCACCTGATCTCCGAGGTAGATGTAATAAGTGCCGAAATCCTCTCCGGGGGCGATTTGGAAAGGAACACGCTGTTCGCCGTTATAACCGCCTCGTCCGCCTGCCTGGAAAAACAGTTCCGCACCGGTGCTGTACTCGCAACGCAATACAACCTTCAGCGCATTGTACCGGGAAGCGGCATACGCCACAGGGAAGGAAATATACGGGTCCGCCGGATTCTCCACCGTGTAACTCCATACACCCTCTTCGCCCTTTTGCGGCGTACTGATCATATTCGCACTCGGTACTTTGTTCCTGATAGGATTGAACGCCTTTTCTGCCGTATCTTTGACTCTGACATCGGAAAACGTCTGATCCAAAAAATGAATATCACGGTAATAGTATCCCATCCGATAGCCATTCATGCGTGCCGCAGTCGGCGAACCGGACGCCCATATCACATTGCCGTCCGTATCCCGGATATAAACGTCTCCGGTATTCTCATAGTACGGAACCCCCGATGCGTTTGCAAGAACAAGCGGCTGTGTTTTTTGTCCGCGCAGACGGAACTGCAACCGCATGGTTCTGTTGGAAAGCGAAAAACCCGTGCGAAGCTGATCCGTAAAGCCGGCGCTGATCGCGTTTTTGATCCGATTGGCATAAGCGACGCTATATCCCCATGCGCCATCCGGTGATTTCAGCATTTCAGACTCCTCCTTTTTTGTCACACAGACGGATGCATCCGCAGCGATGGACCCGTCCCTGAGTTTTTCCTCAAAATACGCAACGGCAGCATTCATGCCGACGGCACTATTCGCGGCAAGTAACAGCTTCTTCCCCGCAAAGATAAGTGCATAGCCGTCTGTTTCCAGGCTGTCATAATCCACGGCAAGGCATGCCTCCCGCTCAGTCCACCCGATCAGAATTTCTTCGTCTTTCTCCGCAGTCTGCGTGGTCATCACCGCCCCGCTGACCAATCCCGCTACGGCGTCTGCCGCGCTTTTTTCCCAGTCGGCTGCACAGGGAGAAACCACCACGGAGTACCCCGTCAGGGATACCCTATCCTGATCCGGCGCCCCGGTCGTTTCCGCACTTCCGGTCGTTCCGGATGTGGTTTCGGCGGATTTTTCCGTCCCGGGCGTTGTAGCAGCTCCCCCCTGCCCCCCGCCGGAACAGGCGGCAAACAAAGGAATCAGCATTGTCAGCAGAAGCAAAAAAGCAAATATCCTTTTCATGATTCTCCTCCTTTACCATAATATGGTGCGAAAACCATACAGCTGTTATCATTATAGCACAAATATATTCCCGTTTACAATTGACAAATCGTACACTTTTTCTCTGAATTTCTGTGCAATACAACGAATTTCATGTTTCATGCCGAACATCGCAATTTCCAAATACGATTTTCATTCACCTCTTATTGCAACAACAAAAAAATAATCGTCTTTTTTCACAAATCCATTGACAAAACTTTCGGGATTTGATAGAATATACCCACATAAAACAAGAGAGGCATATCGCATGAAATTTTCCAAATATATCGATTACACCAATCTGAAACCCACCGCAACGGAAGCGGACATTCGCCGGCTGTGCGAAGAAGCACTGCACTATGATTTTGCGTCGGTCTGCGTCAATCCGTGTGATGTGGCGCTTGCGGCGTCCCTGTTAGAGGGATCCGACGTGGCGGTCTGTACCGTCATCGGGTTTCCGCTCGGGCGCAATACCACACAAATCAAGGTTGCGGAGGCAGAAAAAGCACTTGCAGACGGATGTACGGAATTCGACATGGTGCTCAATGTCGGTTGGCTGAAGGAGAAAAAGTACGACGCAGTCCGCGCCGATATTTCTGCTGTCGTAAACGCTGTTCCACAAAAGATCGTCAAGGTGATCCTTGAAACCGGCTTTCTGGCGCCGGAAGAAATCGCAATCGCGACTGTCCTGTCCTGCGAGGCAGGCGCGCGCTTTGTCAAAACCTGCACAGGCTTCACCGGTGGTGTTGCCACGGAAGAGGCAGTGCGCATTA
>FR890508.1:0-1098 GCA_000433415.1 Clostridium sp. CAG:448 | reverse complement strand
CCGGCGGGATCCGTTCCTACCGGGACGCCGCCGCCATGATTGCAGCCGGCGCGAATCGCATCGGCACATCCGCCGGCATTGCCATTACAGAGGACTATCTCAAATTTCAAAAATAAATAAAATGTGATAATTTCAACTATTTGTTTATAAAAAAGAAAACAAATCGTGTGCGTTAAAACAAATGTGAAATCACCTATTGCGTCCATTTTTAAAAAAAATAAAAAAGGAGCCTGGCTATGAAAAAACGTTTATCCGCAATTTCCCTGCTGGTTGCCCTAGCAACGCTGTTCGCGCTCTTCTCCGTATTGACTGTTCCGACAAATGCGGCAGAAGGCACCATTGTTGACGTGTCGGAAAATGCAACAACCGATCTGCCGCCCCGTTTTGGCACGGATCAGGACATGTTTGAATTGGAAGACCTTTACGACGAAGACGGAAACGGTTGTCTTCACAACGTAGCAGACGAATTTGATTACTACTACCTCAAAGGCGACTATCAATCCGCTTACATGCGTTTTCCATTTGAGGTCGACCGTGACGGCACCTATGAAATCTGCATCGGACTGATGGCAATCAGATCTTCCGTGCCAAGATCCGCCGAGCTGAGCATCAATGGCGAGAGCAGATACTACATCGAAAGCAATTACGGTGAAGTGCCCGACGGGGAGCTGCACGAAGAATACGTTCCCGGCATTACTGCATATCTGCGCAAAGGAAAAAACGTTCTGACAATCTATCTCGGAAGCACCTTTGACAATGTCAACATGAAATCCCTTTTCTTTGACAAATTCTTTTTCTACCGCACCGGCGACCTGCCTGCAGGGTATGTCTTCCCCGATGTCGGTCAGGAAGAGGAGATTGATATTACCGGCGCCGTTTCCGAAAAGGTCACATTCAATAGAAATTTCAAAAGCCTGATTTCTTCCACGGTGTTCTGTACGGCAGAGTACGTCACGGACGAGGAAAAAGGCGAGGTCATGGAGCTGTCCGCTACGGAAAATCTGGAACCGTTCCGTTTCACCTTCTCTTTCAGTAAATATATGAAGATCCTCGGAAAAGATCCCGACACGGAAACCTGTGAAGAATACAGCTACCTCG
>FR890507.1:11158-12826 GCA_000433415.1 Clostridium sp. CAG:448 | reverse complement strand
GGGATAGCCGGCAGCCGACCCGCCGTCCCGCTGTGCATCAAACAGCTCGCCGAACATCAGGTCGCTCTCCCGCCCGGTGCGGCGGTTGATATAGCGCCGCAAAAGATCCGCGTCCGGGCAGAAGGGCACATACGTCCCCCCCTCCGGCAGACCGTCCGGGAACAGCAGTTCCTCGTCCGCGGCAAAGAGAAAGCGCAGTCCGGGCACCTCTGCCGGCAAGGGCGGCAGAAGCGGCAGAATCCGGTCGGACAGATCAAACCCGACGCTCCTTGCAAGCGTCCGTTCCCCGCAGACCGGGCAGATGATGTCGTGCATGGCGCTTCCTCCTTTCGTTACCTGTTTTCCGTATTGATTTTGCGGTCAGTCCGCCCGATTGACGGCTTCGACAAAGCGCAGAAACGCCGCTCTGCCCGCCTCGTTGCATTTGTAGACGCCGGCATCCTCCAGAACGCCGGTGAAGACCTCGCCCACCGCCGCGCGGATGCGCCCGTCCACGTTGTGTTCGTCAATGCCCGCAATCGTCAGGGCCTGCGCCATCCGCGCAAAGGCGGCAATCGGGGAATCCGCGCCGATCGGCTCGCCCCGGAGCAGTGCCTCGCGCAGCAGTGCCAGCTCTTTTTTCAGCCGCGCCGGCAGAATGGCAAGGCCCATGACCTCAATCAGCCCGATGTTCTCCTTCTTGATGAAATGCTTTTCTTTGTGCGGGTGGTACAGCCCCATCGGGTGCGCCGGGGTGGTGATGTTGTTGCGCAGAACCAGGTCCATCTCAAAGAATTTTCCGTCGGCAGAGGTACGGGTAACGGGGGTCAGGGTGTTGTGCCTGCCGTCCGCCGTCTGCGCGAAAACGGTCGCTTCCGGGTCGGAGTATTCCCGCCAGACCGACAGAATCCGGTCGGCAAGCGCCACCAGCGCCTGCGCGTCCGGCGAAGAGAGGCGCAGAACGCTCATCGGCCAGCGGACAATGCCCGCGTCCACCGTGGGGAAGTGAGAGAAGCGCACCGGAATCTCAATCGGCGCCTTCTGCATGGGGAAGACGGCACAACCGCCCTGCATGTGGTCATGCGAGAGAATGGAGCCACCCACGATGGGCAGATCGGCATTGGAGCCGATGAAGTAGTGCGGGAACTGCCGGACAAAATCCAAGTGCCGCGCAAAGGTTGCCCGGTCGATGCGCATGGGGGTGTGGTGCTCGGAAAGCACGATGCAGTGCTCCCGGTAGTAGGCGTAGGGGGAGTATTGCAGATACCAGCACTCGCCCGCAAGCGACAGGGGAATCTGCCGCAGGGTCTGCCGCGGGGCATGGGTCAGATCACCCGCAAAGCCCTCGTTTTCGTGGCAGAGCGCGCACAGCGGATAACCGGTTTGCGGCTGCAGACGCGCCGCCGCGATCATGCGCGGGTCTTTTTCCGGCTTCGAGAGGTTGACCGAGATGTCCAGCACCCCGTAAGGACTGTCGCTCTGCCAGTGCAGGTCGCGCCGGATGCGCTCGGTCATGACATAATCGCAGTCACAGCACAGCCGGTAAAAGCGGTCGGTCGCCTGCTGCGGGGAAACGGCATAGTCCGCGCGGAACTGCCGGATGACCTGCGAGGGGCGGGGCATCAGCACGCCCATGAGCGCTGCGGAGAACAGATCTCTGCAAACGGTCGTGTCCGCCTGCAAAAGTCC
>FR890507.1:0-11058 GCA_000433415.1 Clostridium sp. CAG:448 | reverse complement strand
CCTGCGAAAACGCCCCGCGGTGCACCACCGCCAAAAGCCCGTTGATCATATACGTCCTGTCCGCCTTTTCGCAGAGTCCGTTTGCAATCGCCGCATCAACCAGAGCGGATAGCGCCGCATCAGTCATATCCATCATTGATTTCCTTCTTTCTTCCCGCCTGAATGGACCCAGTATAGCACATTTTTCCGGAATTGTAAAGAGGAAGGCGCAAAAAGTTACCGGATTTGCCTATATACGATGTTATTTTACCATATTTGCGCCCGTCTGTCGTCCCCGCATAGCGCCGCTCCCGGCAAAAAAGAAAAAATTTTTCCTTCCTTCCTTTTTTTCTCTCTCTGCGCAGCCCGCGCTGCGCGGGATGGGCGTGTTGCAGCCCGGCAGGGCGGCGGGGTCTTGTGGCGCTTACAGATCTTATATTTCTTATATTTCTTATTTATTAAATATGAAGGAAACACCACCGGCGACGAAAGCGTGACGCAAACATGACATCGACATCACATTTTTATGACGCAAAAACGACGCAGTTATGACGCAGTTATAACATCGGGTTCTCATTTTCGGTGTTAAAAACGGCGTTCGCCGTCTCTCTAATTCTCCTGTTTTCTGCGTTTTTCTCTCGTTTTCTCCGTTTTTCTCACGCGTCAAAAATGAGCTTTTTCATGACGAGTTATGACATCGTTATAACACAGTCATGACGCAGACGTGACGCAAAAACGCCGCAGATGTGACATGGTCCTGACGCGTTTGCAACATGATCCCGACGCGCGGCGTGCGTTTTTTAGGTGCATTTTTGTTGTGAACATTGCACAAATTAACAAAGAAAAGCCACGGTTCGTTTTACACGTATACCGTGGCTGTTACAGTTGTTTTTCACTGCTCCCGCGGGCAGTCGAAGCGTTCGCCCGTGCGTTCGCAAACGGCGCGGGCACCGGTCAGGTCGCGGATGCCGGTCAGAAAAGAAGGTTCATCGGTGAGCGGAACCGCACAGTCAATCCGGACGCAGTCGGTAAAATCCGTTCCGTCGGTCAGGACGCCAAAACGCGGAAATTCCTTGAGCAGGCGCTGATAATCGCCGTAGGAGCACACCACACGGTAGGCGGCATAGACGGAATAAGTGACGATGCACGCCGCCTCCAGTGCGATTTTGGCGGCTTTCGCATAGGCACGCACCAATCCACCGGCACCCAAAAGCGTCCCGCCGAAATAACGCGTCACCACGACAACGGCATCGTCCACCCCGGATTTACGCACGGTATCCAGCGTCGGCATCCCGGCAGTTCCCTGCGGCTCGCCGTCATCGGAATAGCGCGAAAGAATACCGCTCTTCATATGATACGCAAAAACATTGTGCGTTGCGTCGGCATACTGTTTTTTGCGTGCGGCAATAAAGGCAAGCGCCTCTTCCTCCGTGCGCACCGGTGCGGCGGCACCGATAAACAGGGATCGTTTTTCCTCAAAGCTGTCCTCACCCACGGCACGCAATGTGGTATAAGTCTTTGGCTCCGTCACGCCCTTACTCCTCCTTTACCGGCAGTTTCTCCAGCGCATACCGCTCCAGTTGTCCGTGTGTTTTCCGGTCCACCACGGCAACCGCCGTCACGCAGTCATCCCCGTATTCGACGCTTTCCACTGTCGCATCCCGGTAGAGCGTATGCAGCGCGCTCTGCTCGGCATTGGGAATCCGGAAGGTCACGCGGCGCTGATCCGCATGCAGCATTTTCTCCACCGTCTCCGCCATTGCCTCGCAGCCCTGACCGGTCAGCGCGGAAATATAGGCAATATGCGCCTGCTCGGCGCTTTTTCCGATTGCCGGGCGGTGCGCAACGCCGCGGTCGCATTTGTTGTAAACATACAGCACCGGCTTGTCTGCGGCGCCCAGTTCGGCAAGCAGGTTTTCGGTCACTTTGAGCTGTTCCCCGCACTCCGGGTCGGAGGCATCGATCAGCACGATAATCATGTCCGCATAGACCGCCTCATCCAGGGTGGAGCGGAACGCTTTGACCAGATGGTGGGGCAGTTTCCGGATGAAACCGACCGTATCGGTCAGAAGAATGCTCTCGCCGCCGGGCAGGCGGAATTTGCGCGTGGTCGGGTCCAGGGTGGCAAACAGCTTGTCCTCCGCAAGGATACCGGCATCCGTCAGGCGGTTGAGCAGTGTGGATTTGCCGGCGTTGGTATAGCCGACGATTGCCACCTTTTTCAGTCCGCTTCTGTCGCGGGACGCCCGCATGGTGCGGCGGTTCTTTTCCATGACGGCAAGCTCGCTCTCCAATGCCGTGATGCGCCGCTGCATATGCCGGCGGTCGCTTTCCAGTTTGGATTCTCCCGGTCCGCGCGTGCCGATTCCGCCGCCCAGACGCGACATCTCCTTGCCGTGACCGCTCAGGCGCGGCGCGGTATATTTGAGCTGTGCCAGTTCCACCTGCAATTTTCCCTCCCCCGTCACGGCGTGCAGGGCAAAAATGTCAAGAATCAGCATGGAACGGTCGATCACGCGCACCTCGTGCGTCTGCGTGCCGATTCCGTCCTCCAGGTTGCGGATCTGGGACGGGGAGAGCTCAAAATCGAACACCGCAAGGTCGGCGTCCAGATTTTCGCACAGCTCCCGGATCTCCCGCACCTTGCCGCTGCCGATTGCGGTGGCAGGGTCAGGGGTATCCTTGCTTTGCAACACGCGCGCAACGCAGGCGCCGCCGGCAGTGTCCAAAAGGCGTTCCAGTTCATTCAGCCCCTTCTCCGCCTCTTCCTCGCTGATCTCACGCGTGATCATGCCCACGAGGACGGCACGGGTTTGTATCTCCTGATTGGTTTCGCTCGTTCGGTTTGTTTCCGTCATATTCAATCACCTCCGGATCCATCAAAAAGCGGCACCCGCCGCACAGGACGGAAGGATTGCCGCCAAAGCAAAAGGGCAGAACGCATGGCGCGCCCTGCCCATATACCGCAAAAACTGCTGTTCGGCTCTCCGCCGCTCCGTTCAGTCCCGGTTCTTCCGCCGCAGAAAGGCTTATGCCTTGCGACCGGAGTTCTCCAGTCTTCTCTTGAACTTATCCACACGTCCGCCTGCATCAACAAACTTCTGTTTGCCGGTGAAGAAGGGGTGGCACTTGGAGCAGATTTCAACCTTGATCTCGCCCCCCTTGGTGGAGCGGGTCTCGACGGCTTCGCCGCAGGCGCATCTGATAATGGTTTTTTCGTAACTGGGATGGATATCTTTCTTCATTTTTCCGTACCTCGCATTTCATTTCTCGATGCTCTTTGACATCGGATTCACAAGCTTTTGTATTATACCATATCAAAACGCGTTTGTCAAGGGGATTTTTCGCATTTTTTCACTTTCCCGGCGTGCAGCTTACGATTCCTTGAGCTCGGCTTTCCGCTGTTTGCGGGATTCCCGCTCCTCTTCTGCGTCCTCCTCGTCCTGCGGCAGTTTCTCCACATAGACCTCCAGCACGCGCTTGTCGTCCGCCTTGGTAACCTTCAGCTTGACGCCCTCGGAGATGACCTCATCCCCTTCCTCCGGAATCTTCTCCAATTGCTCCATCACCCAGCCGCTGACGGTTGCGGAATCGGTTCCGGTTTCCACGTCAAACAGCTCGTCGATCTTTTCGCGCTCTGCGGAACCGGCAATCAGGTATCCGTCGCCGGACGGCACCGCATCCGCTTCCGTTTCCTCGGTATCGAATTCACCGATGATCTGCTGAATCAGATCGTTCATGGTCACAAGTCCGTATGTTCCGCCGTATTCGTCGATGACAATGGCAATATTGCTGTGTTCCCGCTTCATCTCACGGAACAGTGCGTCCGTTTTCATCACCTGCGTGACATAGTGCGGCGCGATCACCGCCTGCTTCATCACGTTCTCCCTGGAACGGTCGTCCAGGCGCAGGTAGACCTCCTCGTCCAGCATTCCGACGATGTGGTCGATATCCTCGTCGCAGACCGGGTAATAGGTGTGCACGTCGTCCCGCACCGTCCGGAACCATTCCTCGTCGGAATCCTCCAGATAAAGCACCTTGAGCTCGGTTCTGTGGGTTGCGATTTCGCCGACCGTAATATCGTCAAATTCAAAAACATTCTGGATAATCTCGTTGGTTTCCTCATCAATAACACCCTTTTCACTGCCCGCATCCGCAAGCATCCGGATGTCGTCTTCCGACATTTTCTCGTCCTCTTCGTGGGGGTTAATCCGCAAAAGGCGCAATACACCGTTGGTAGATACGGTCAGAAGCCACACAAGCGGCGCGAAAATCACGGAAATAAACCGAATGGTACCGGTCAGTTTCAGCGCGACGGACTCCGCCTTGCGCATGGCAATGCGCTTGGGGACCAGTTCGCCGAACACCAGTGTGACAAAGGACAGAACAATCGTAATCACGATCACCGACAGCGTATTCAGCGCTGCCCTGGAAAGCGCGACCTTGCCGTCCAGCGCATCGACAATCATGCCGCTGAAGCCTTCCGCCGCAAACGCACTGCCCAAAAAGCCGGCAAGCGTGATGGCGACCTGGATGGTTGCAAGAAATTTGGCGGGGTTATCCGAGAGCCGTTTGAGTTTTTTTGCACGTTTGTTGCCGTCGTCAGCCAGTTTGTCAAGCTTCGGTCCCTTTGCCTCGATCACCGCGATTTCCGCGCAGGCAAAGACAGCGTTCAGTGCGATCAGTCCGATCTGAATGATGATCTGCAACCATAAAGGGATGTCCATATTTTCTTCTTTTCCTCCAAAAATGCCGTAAAGGATCCGTACAAAGAACAAAAGAAACCAAGCCTGCCGCTATGAGGCGCAAAGCAGGTTGGTTTCATCTCTATCGTATATTCTGTGCAGTAAGGGTTCGGTCCGGTATGTAGCCGTCTCCGCCGCTTCCTGTATCCATAATCAGTAATCCTTTCCGGTTTCAGCCGTTCTTTCCTAAAGTATTTCAGCCATTTCCCGCCGGCTTGTGCAGGTTTGCGGCTAATTGTAAGCATTATATCACATTTGTGTCAATCTGTCAAGGGGAAAGCGAAAGATTTTCGCAGATTTTGCAGCCGATCCGCAAAGAAATTTGTCTCTTAGCTGTACAGCTTGTCCAGATTGTAAAACGCGCGGGACTCCCGGTTGAAAATGTGCACGATCACGTCGGAATAGTCCATGGCAATCCACGCGTCGTTGTCGCGCCCTTCCACGCCGAATGCCGGCAGTGCGCGCAGTTCCATTTTATGCTCCACCTCGCCGGCAAGCGCGCGGACATGGGTGGAGGACTGACCGGTGGCAAGCACAAAGTAGCTGGTCAGCGAGGTGCGCTCACGGACATAGATTACCTTGACGTCGGTCGCCTTACGGTTTTCCAATACTTCGGCAATCGCTTCCGCAACCGTCTTTGCGTCCGCGTCCTTGAGTGCGGGCAGCTTTGCGTAAGTCTCATCCGACAGGACGGCTTCGGTATTGTTCACGGAAAAATCCTTATTTTCCATCTTTTCTCTCCTTCTCTTCTTGGTTTGGTTTCTTATTTCCGGTCCTGCCCGGTGCCCTCTGCTGCTTTCTCCGCAAGCAATGCGTTGCGTGCGTCCACGGTGGCAGGACTGATGGGGGTCCGATCCTGCAAAAGTCCCGCGATGGTCAGATCAAAGGACTCGATCAGCACCCGGCGCAGGTGCACAAGGCGCTCCTCGGGCGTCATTTTTTCCGGCTCGGCGCCCCAGAACAGTCCGCGCAGAATCACGCAGTCGTGGAACTTGCGCGACTCGTCGATATAGTCCGCCAGATAAAGCAGGCGTTCCGGAAGCGTCATCTCCGCGTGTCCGGTCGTGTGCCAGCGGACGCAGGCAATCAGCTCCGGATCCGCATATGCCGGAAACAGTGCCGGAATCAGCGCCGCAGCCGTGCGCGCATGGTGCGTTTTGGGCGCCAGGCGGTCGCAGTCACTGACCGGCAGATGATACTGCGCCAGAATCGCAAGCTGTTTTTCTTCGGAATACTCCTTGGTAATATCGTGCAGCAACGCCGCGGCACGCAGCATCTCGGTCTTCTCCGGGCAATAGAGTGCCGCCAGCCGTTCCGCTGCCTTTTCCACTGCCGCAACGTGCACAAAACGCTTGGAAGACAGTTGTCCGGCAACCTGCGCACGCAGTACCCCGAGCTGCTCCTCGGTAAAATGCTTACTCATTATCCTTTTCCCCCTTTTTCCCCGTATACAGACGGTTCTCCGCAATATAAGCGGCAACAGGCGGCGGGACAAGTCCGCTCACATCTCCCCCTGCGGCAAGAATGCCGCGCACCATCGCGGAAGAAATGGGAATCGGCGGCATGACGATTCTGCGCACCACTTTGCCGTATTCGCGGTTGTAGGCGTCGATTTTTTCAAGAATCGGCGCGTCCAGTGTCCGGTCGTCCTCGCGGCGCACGTACACCGGATAGGACAGCCGGAAAATCTCTTCCGGCGACTTCCATTCGTCCAGCGTCAGCAGCATGTCCGTTCCGCACAACAGAAACAGGCGTCTGTCCGGCGCGGAAAGCTCCCGCAGGGTGTCTACCGTATAGCTTTTCCCCGCGCGGCGCAGTTCCATGTCGCTGACAATCACCCCTTCCGTGCCGGCAAATGCCAGTTCGCACATCCGCAGGCGCTGTGCAGCGCTCACCTGCCCGTCCAGTTGTTTGTGCGGCGGGTCGCGCGCAGGTATGACATAGAGAACGTCCAGCCACATCTGCTCCATAAAAGCACGCGCGGCGGCAAGGTGCCCGTTGTGCACCGGAGAAAAACTGCCGCCGTAAATACCGATCCGCATCATACGTCCGGCAGCTCGATCCGCTTGTGATCGGCGGATTCCCGATAGAGAACCACCTTTCTGCCGACCACCGAAACGCCCTCGGAGCCGGTCGCTTCCGTCAAAATCCCGCAGACCTCGCGCGGGGTGTAGGCGCAGTTGTCAAGCACCGACAGCTTGATCAGCTCCCGTGCCGCCAACGCCTCCCCGACCGTGGTGATCACGTTGTCGGTAATGCCGCTCTTTCCAATCTGTACAATGGCGGTATAGTCGTTCGCAAGACTGCGCAGATATGCTCTCTGTTTGGATGTCATCTTCTGTTTACTCCTGTTCTTTTTCCAATCTCTGTGCCAGCCGGTCGGCAAACAGCCGGATGGCTTTTCCGCGGTGGCTGACCGCATTTTTCTCTTCCTGCGTCATGGAGGCAAACGTTTTGCCGGTCTCGGGGCAGAAGAAGAGCGGGTCATAACCGAATCCGTCCGTCCCCTGCGGCGCGTACAGAATGCTGCCGTCCGTGATGCCCTCCGCCGTAAATGATTCGCCGTCCGGAAAAACGCAGGCAATACAGCAGACAAAATGCGCCGTCCGCTCCCCGACGTTTTCCAGATTCCTAAGCAGGAGCGCGTTGTTCGCCGCGTCGTCTCCGTGCGTACCGGCATAACGCGCCGAGTAGATACCCGGCGCACCGCCGAGCGCATCCACGGTCAGCCCGGAGTCATCCCCGACGCCGATGTAACCGCTCTTTGCCGCCGCGCGCGCCTTGCACAGGGCGTTTTCCGCAAAGCTTGTGCCGTTTTCTTCAATCTCGCCGGTGATCCCCACGTCGTCAAGCGACAGAACGCGCACCCCCGGCAGGCTCTGCGCAAGCAGGGTGTGCAGTTCGCGGATTTTCCCCGCGTTGCGGGAGGCAAGCACCAATGTGATCTGCTGTTTCATCGCCGTGCTCCTTATGAAAACAGTGCCTTGACGAATTCTTCCGCGTCAAATTCCTGCATGTCGTCGATTTTCTCACCGACTCCGACAAACTTGACCGGAATGCCCAGTTCCTTTTTGATGGAGATTACGATACCGCCCTTGGCAGTTCCGTCCAGTTTGTTGAGCGTGATTCCCGTAATGGGCGCCGCCTTTTTGAATTCCACCGCCTGTACGATGGCATTCTGTCCGGTGGTCGCGTCCAGCACCAGAAGGGTCTCGCGGCACGCTCCCGGCAGTTCGCGGTCAATCACATGGTTGATCTTGGCAAGCTCGTTCATCAGATTTGCCTTGTTGTGCAGTCTGCCTGCGGTATCGATAATCAGCACGTCCGCGTGCTTGTTCTTTACATACCCGATGGCGTCATATACCACCGACGCGGGGTCGCTTCCCTCCGCCTGCTTGACCAGATCCACATGCGCACGCTCACACCAGACCGCAAGCTGATCGATTGCCGCCGCGCGGAAGGTATCCGCCGCCGCAACCACAACCTTCTTGCCGGAGAGCCGCAGGCGCTTGGAAATTTTGCCGATGGAGGTGGTCTTTCCGGCACCGTTGACACCGATGACCAAAATCACGGAAGGAACCGTGTCCAGATGAAGCGGCTCTTCCTTTCCGATCATATCGGTCAGGATTTCACGCAATGCGCCCATCACCTGCTCCTTCTCGGTCAGTCTGCCGTCCTTGATCCGGTCGCGGAGCTGATCGATGATATCCTCGGTCACATCCACGCTGATGTCGGAGGTGATCAGTAATTCTTCCAGCTCCTCCAAAAGATCCTCGTCCACCTTGACAAAATTCTTGAGCAGGTCGTCAATCGAACCGAAAATGGCTTTTCTGGTCTTGGCAAGTCCGTTTTTGAGCTTCTGCCAGAAGGACTGCCGGATTTCTTTCTTCTCTTCCTCCGTCTCCTCGACAAAGGCTTCCTCTTCCTCTGTCTCCACAGCGGGAAGCTGCTCCACAGGAGTCTGCTCCACAGGAGCCTGCTCTATAGGAGCCTGCTCCGCGGGAACCTCGGTTACGGGTGCCGCCGCTTCCTGCTTTTCCGGCTTCTTCGCCGTTTCCGCCTTTTTGGCTTTTTCCGGCTCTTCCGCTTTTTGCGCCAGAGTCTCGGTTACGGGAACCTCCTGCACGGTCGCCTTGGGTATGGATGCCTCCGGTTTGACTGCCTCGGGTGCGGGCACTTTCTGTGCAGGCGCATTTTGCGCAGGCGCATTATTTTGCACAGGCGCGGATTGTGCCGCGTTCTGCACGGCGTTTTCGATTTTGCGGGGCGCGTGTGCGGAAGCGTACAAAAGACGCATGACCGCAGAGGCAAACAGCACCGTTTCCTGTTGATTTGTATTAGCCGAAGATCCCATCCCAGTCTCCCTCTTTCTTTCCGGAAATATCCCGAACATCCAACGAAAGCACCTTGGAAATGCCGTGTTCGGGCATGGTCACGCCATACAGGCGGGTTGCTGCCGCCATGGTACCACGTCTGTGTGTAATCAATATGAACTGCGTTCCGTCGGCATACCGCCGGATGTACTGCGCAAGCCGCTCGACATTGACCTCGTCCAGCGCCGCCTCGATCTCGTCCAGAATGCAGAACGGGGTCGGGTTGACCTGCAGGATGGCAAAGAAGAGCGCGACTGCGACAAATGCCTGCTCACCGCCGGAGAGCTGCAACAGGCTCTTGATGATCTTTCCGGGCGGCGCCGCCTTGATTTCGATGCCGCTCTCCAGTACGTTTTCCGGATCGCTCAGCGTCAGCTCCGCCTCACCGCCGCCGAACAGCTCGGCAAAGGTGGTTTTGAAATGCTGATTGATCTGTAAAAACGACTCGGTAAAGGCGGTGCGCATTTCGGTGTCCAGATCGTTGATGATGCCGGTCAGCTCCTTGCGTGAAGTTTCCAGATCGTCGATCTGCGTCTTCATATCCTCGTACCGCTCCCGGATTTCCCGGTATTTGTTGGCGGCGTCCAAATCCACGTGTCCCAGATACCGCAGTTTGTTCCGGCACTCGGTCTGAATCTTTTCCGTCGCGTCCCGCTCTTCCGGCTGCAGTGCCGGATACCCCAGCGCAAGGGCGTCGTTTCTGGTCAGATTGTACTCCTCGTACAGCTTGCCGGACAGCGCGTCCAGCGTTGCGCGCAGGTTGTCCAGCTTGTTCTGGTTGACCGTGCAGGCGCGGAAAATCACCTCTTTGTCCGCCATTTTCTGCCGGATGCGTTCGTTGAGGTCGCTGATCTTCTGCTCAAACGCGTCGGCATCCTGCTGGGTCTGGGAGCGCTCGCCGCGCAGTCTGCCAAGCTCCGCTTCCTTCTCCGCGTAAGAGGTCCGGTTCTGCGTCTGCTTCTGCCGGTCGTCGGCAAGCTTTGCCTCCAGCTGCGCAATCCGCGCGACCGTGCTTTCCTTTTCCTCACCGCAGGTGCGCACCCGTTCCATGGCGGTCCGGCAGAGCGTCTGCGCGGTTTCGATATCCTTTTCGGTCCCGTTGACCGTAATCAGCACATGGGTGCGCTCTTCCTCCAGGGTGCGGATACGGTCGGCAAGATCCGCGCATGCCTCGCTCTTCTGCGCCCGCACGGCGGTGATGGCATCGATTTTCTCCTGCAATGCCTGTTCCTCTTCGCGCAATCCCGCAATTTCGCTGTCATAGCGCTCAAACATGCCGATGATCTGCTCGTAATCCTCTTTCAGCTTTGCCAAAAGTCCCCGCTTTGCGTCCAGTGTGGCACTCACTGCCTCCAGTTGACCGTTTTCGGTGTTCATCAGCACCGCAATCAGCCCGCGGCGGTCGTCCAGGTCCGCAATCTGATCGGTCATGTCCCGGATCTGCTCACGCAGACGTCCTGCCTGCGCTTCCGCTTCTTCCAGCGCCTTGCGCTGTTCCGCCGCCTGTTCCTCCAGGTGCCGGATCTCCCCCGCGCGCCCCAGAATACTGCCGTTGCGGTTGACCGAACCGCCGGTAAAGGAACCGCCGACATTGATCTGCTGACCGTCCAGTGTGACGGCACGCACCCGGTAACGGAGCGATTTTGCCATTGCCGTAGCGTTTTCCACCGTATCAAAGATCACCGTCCGTCCGAGCAGTGCGGACACGACATCGGAAAACCGCGCGTCACACTGCACCAGGGTGTCCGCAACGGCAATGTATCCCGCAAAACCTGCCGCCTGCCGCATCTCCTCGGTCACGTTCTGCGGACGCATAGAGGTCAACGGGAAGAAGGTCGCTCTGCCCGCGTTGGCACGCTTCAGACAGTACATTGCCCCCTGCGCGGTCGCCTCGTCCTGCACCACGATATGCTGCAGATTGGCGCCCAACGCGGTTTCCACCGCCGTCACGTAGCGGTCCT
>FR890506.1:17203-19530 GCA_000433415.1 Clostridium sp. CAG:448 | reverse complement strand
TGGGATTAATGACGAATTTGAGACGTTCATACTTGCGTTTGAGGAAATTGCAAAAATGTATGAACGCATGAATATGCTGAATATGAAGTACAACATCGCAGCGGGAATTCCACCGTATGTACTTTCTCCGGATTCGGGGTTTAAAGAGAAGCTGACGTAATTGCTTGAACAGGCCTATACCGATTTTGAACGACTATTTGATCTGGTATCGTGAGAAGCGCATCAAGCTGTCTCTTCAATTGCTTGAACAGGCCTATACCGATTTTGAACGATGGTATCGCGAGAATCGCATCAAGCTGTCTCTTCGCGGCTTGAGCCCAATAGAATGCAGACGCAAATTAGGACTGACCTGACAGTTCCATGTCCAGGATTATGTCCGCAGGTCCCTTTTACCGTGAGGGATCGGCATCCGCTTGCTTTATGTTGTCTTGGGTACAGAAGAAGGCTGCCTGAAATACTTTGTTTGCATTTCAGGCAGCCCGTATGATAGAATTTCAGATCCGGTTTATTCGGAGCGCAGTGCTTCCACCGGGTCTTTTTTGGCGGCAATGCGTGAAGGAATCAGACCCGCAATCAGGGTCAATGCGACGCTGATCGCGACGAGAATGACACCGCCTGCCAACGGAAGGGAAGCATAGATAGTCGGAATCCCGGACAGCGATTGAACAACCGCGGAAATGGGAATGCAAAGCAGGACGGTGACGGCGATACCGATCAGCCCGGCGCAAAGACCGATGATCATGGTTTCCGCATTGAACACGCGGGAAACGTCCCGTTTGGAAGCGCCGATGGAGCGAAGAACGCCGATTTCTTTGGTGCGTTCCAAAACGGAGATGTAGGTGATAATGCCGATCATGATGGAGGAAACCACAAGCGAAATGGAAACAAAGGCAATCAGTACATAGGAGATGACGTTGATGATGGTTGTGACAGAGGACATGATAAGCGCAACGTAATCGGTATAGCTAATCTGGTCTTCCTTGTCTTTGGTTTCGTTGTAGTTTTCGATGATATCCGCGATTGCATCCTTGTCCTCAAATGTGGTGGCATAAATGGAGATGCCGGACGGTTCATCCGGATTGACAACACCGAGCAGTTTGAGATTGTTTTCATAGGTGGAGTCGGAGGCGCGGGAGGGGGCATACTTTTCATAAAGAACAAGTGTGGTCTCTTCATCCGCGTCTGCAACCATGGCGTCAAGCATGTACGCTATATTATTGTTGATCTGCTCCTCGGTAATGGCGAACTGGCTTTCCAGGAGCGCCTGTGCCTGCTCCGCAGTGATTTTCTCAAAGATGCGTTCCACATCTTCCGCACTCATACCGGCAACCATAGCGGCGGACTGCGTGTCATCAAGTTCCATATCCGTCTTGAAGTAGTAGACCAGGTAAGCGGATTTGTCATTGCCGCATTGTGCAAGAACCATCTGACGGTAATAGTCGACTGCCTGCTGCAGGGTTTCTTCATCCGGTTTGGAAGCCGCTTTGCGGATTTCTTCTTTTTTCTGCGAAGCGTACTGCTGCGTGATCATCTCGCGCAGGGCGGTCTCTACCATTTTATTCAGCTCTTCATCCGTATAGGAAGCAAGATATTCACGGACGGTATTTTCCGAAACGCCCATTTTTTTGGCATATTGTTTCGCAATGGCATCTTCCAATGCCGCACGGTCGCCGATCTGTTTCATATATTCGGAAACCGTTGCGTTCAGATAGTCCTCGGACGGCGTGCACATATAGTCCATATAAATTTCGGCTTTTTTGTCTGAGGAAAGGGATTTCAGGTAGGCGTTGATGACAGAAACTTTTTGCGCATTGCTCAGATCCTCTTCGACGACAAAGGGAAGACCGGTCAGCAGATCGCGGTTCTTGTTTGCATCTTTGATCTGTTCCTGAACGATTTCCGATTCGGCAGTCTTTTGGATAATATAGTCGGTCAACGCGCTGGTGTAGGCAAGGGAGCCGGATATCATAGAGGCAGTCGAATCCGGCGCGGGACGGACAATCCCTACGATTTTCAGCTCAGGTGCATTGCGGATTGCCATTTCCAGGAGTTCCGCATTGTCACGGATGGAATCATAGGTTCCGGTTTCGGCGTTCCGTTTGTAGTAATCAGTGTTCAGCAGCAGACGGAAACGGATGTTGCAGATGTCCTCATAGGTCCAGGACTGCACTTTGCTCTCGTAGTCTTTGTTCATCAGTGCGCTCATCATGAGGGACTCCATCTCGTCGGTGGTCATGAGTCCCAGCGAATACAGGGTAATATCGGAAATCTCATTGTTTTTGGTCATGACCAGCACGACCTCATCGTATGCGCTCGGCCAGGTGCCA
>FR890506.1:13676-17129 GCA_000433415.1 Clostridium sp. CAG:448 | reverse complement strand
CCTCGTTACCGCCATGGTTCTCCGGCAGAATTTCCGACCAGACGGTCATATTGGAGAAGCTGCTGGACATTCCCTCCATCATGGAATTCATGCCGGAGGTGTTATACAGCTTTTCAAACATTTCATTGATGTCCGAGCTGGCATAATCGCCGTTCTTGTCCTTTACGTAAATGTTCAGATTGACATCATAGTGGTACTGGATACTGGAAACGTGTCCGGCAAGGTCATTGTTCTCATAGTTGTCAATCAGTTCCTTTTTGAACAGGGAAAGATTGTTCTGCTCTTTGCCCGCGTTGGAGAAAGAGTGCATCAGATCGTACATCACGGAGCTGGAATACACCTTTCCTTCCTCGTGTTCGACGCCGGATTGATCCTGCACGCCCATGATGGAGGAGATCATTGCGGACAGATCGGTTGATTCTTTCTGAATCGTGATCGGATAAGAAGCAAGTGTCTGCCGTTGAATGTCATTGATGTAGTTCTGAATGCCGTTTGAAAGGGCAAGGATCAAGGCAATGCCGATGATGCCGATACTGCCTGCAAAAGAGGTCAGGAATGTACGTGCCTTTTTGGTAAGCAGGTTGTTCATGGACAAAGACATGGCGGCAAAGAAGGACATGGAGGGCTTCTTAGGCGCTTTTTTCTTCGGCATCTGTGCCGCGACTTCGGCGGCAGTGGCGTGATAAGGATTGGAGTCTCCGGTCACCTGACCGTCCAGAAGGTTGATAATACGCGACGAATACTGTTCCGCAAGCACCGGATTGTGCGTGACCATGATAATCAGTTTGTCCTTGGAAATGCTCTTGAGAATTTCCATGATCTGCACGCTGGTTTCGGTGTCAAGCGCGCCGGTCGGCTCATCCGCAAGCAAAATATCCGGGTTATTGACCAAGGCACGCGCGATCGCGACACGTTGCATCTGTCCGCCGGACATCTGATTGGGGCGTTTGTGAAGCTGGTCGCCCAGTCCGACGCGCTCCAATGCCTCTTTTGCGCGGCGGCGCCGTTCCGATTTGGAAACACCGGACAGGGTCAGCGCAAGCTCCACATTGGAGAGCACACTTTGGTGGGGAATCAGGTTATAGCTCTGAAAAACAAAGCCGATTGAGTGATTCCGATAGGTATCCCAGTCCGCGTCTTTGTAAAGCTTTGTGGAAATACCGTTGATGACCAGATCGCCTTCCGTGTAGCGATCCAAGCCGCCAATGATGTTCAGAAGCGTGGTTTTCCCGCAGCCGGACGGTCCGAGAATGGATACAAATTCATGTTCCCGGAAATCAATATTGACACCGCGCAGAGCGTGTACCTCACTGTCGCCCGCCAGGTAGGTTTTGACAATATTTTTTATTTGCAGCATAGATTCCTCCTGTTTACCTATTCATACGCGGATAGCATAGCACACAAAAGTGACGATTCTGTGAAACGGTGCAGAAAAGTGGAGAAACGCGGCGATGTTTTTAAAGGTTTTACCACGTCATTCCGATGGTACAATTGCGCTACACGGTGATGCCTTGAAACCGAAAACACGAAAAAAGGTGCTCTGCCGGACAGAAACACCTTCGGAAGGCTGTTTTCAGACGTCAAGTTCAAACAGTTTGCATGTGCGCAGGCAGCTCTCGCCGGTATCCGGGTCAGGCATCACCTCTCCGAGCGCAAAGAAACGTCCGTCTGCGCACCGAAGCCGCAAACGTGTGCCGTTTTCGTAGCAAAGGTGCAGCTTTTTTTGCCCGACACGGCAACCGTTGCGCAACAGGGTCTTATAAAAATCCGGCAGATCGCATGTCGGCAGATCGGAAAAAAGGGATTCTGTCGGCAGCAGACGCGCCTGACGTTCTTCCGGGGAAAGGGCATCCAGTTCGTCCGCAGTGATGCAGTCGCACAGGGAAAAGCCGCAGGCTTGTGTCCGGGTCAGCGCCGCCATGACACCGCCGCACTGCAATCTGGCACCGATATCCGCGCAGAGCGTGCGGATGTAAGTACCGCCGGAGCAATGTACATCCAAAAGGTAATCGGAGGGAGTATCGGTCGGGGTGCAGGAAAGGGAAAAAATGACGATGGGGCGCGGCTGGCGGTCCACCGTGATTCCTTTGCGCGCAAGGTCACACAATTTTTGACCGTTGACCTTCAGCGCACTGTACATGGGGGGGATTTGTGTACTGTCGCCGACAAACCCGGCGCAGGCTGATGCGACCGCGTCGGCATCCGGCAAAAAATCCGACCGGGAAAGGCACGTCCCGCTGATATCCTCGGTGTCGGTTGTCATACCCAGGCGCAAGCGGGCGCGGTATTTTTTTTCGTCGTGTGAAAGGTACTCGCATGCCTTCGCCGCACGTCCGACAAGAATGACCAGAACGCCTTCTGCCATGGGGTCCAGTGTTCCCGCATGACCGACCTGGCGGGTTCCCATCGCGCGGCGCACCCGATAGATCATGTCATGCGAGGTTACTCCGGCATGTTTGTTGAGAAGCAGTACGCCGTCGTTCATGAAAAACGCACCTGCGCCGCACAGATCGGCATTCCCTTGGAAGAGAAGCTCTCCTCATACTCCGTCATCACATTGCCTTCGGCATACGGAGAATGATGCAGGTCGCGGCTGCTCCATTCGACCGTCAGCCCGCAGACGGCAAATTCCTCCAGTGAAAAATCAAACAGTCCCTGGTTGTCGGTTTTGAAAAGCAGAATCCCGTCCTCTTTCAGAAGAGTCCGGTAGCGTTCCAAAAAGTCCCGGTAAGTCAGCCGACGCTTGCGATAACCGTTCTGCGGCCAGGGGTCGCTGAAATTCAGATAAATCACCGAAACAGAATGCGGTGCAAACCATTCTGAAAGGTTGCGCGCATCTCCGATCAGGAAGCGCAGATTATCCGTTGTTCTGGTTTCTGCCTGCGCCATCGCTTTTTCCAGGGCGATGCATGCAACGTCCGAGACGCGCTCCATGGCGATGAAATTCATTTCCGGGTGTGCCGATGCCATACCGCAGGCAAAGCGCCCTTTGCCGCACCCGATTTCCAGTGCCAGGGGACGGTGTTCGGGAAAGGCATATTGCGGATCTGCGAAAAGGCGGGCAGTGTCGTCAATCAGGAGTGCGCCGCAGGCGGCAATCCGTTCGGCACCGTGCTTTTTTTTACGCATTCTCATATCATAGGTTCTCCGTTCTGCGAAAAATCAGACATTGAAGCGGAACAGCACAATGTCACCGTCCTGCATGACATAGTCTTTGCCTTCACTACGGAGAAGCCCCGCATCGCGTACCGCTGCCATGCTGCCCTTGGCGACCAGATCGTCAAAGGAAACAACCTCGGCGCGAATGAAGCCGCGCTCAAAGTCGGAATGGATTTTTCCTGCCGCCTGCGGCGCTTTGGTGCCTTTGCGAATGGTCCACGCACGTACTTCCTTGGGACCGGCGGTCAGAAAGCTCATCAGACCCAACAGATCATAGCTCTTGCGGATCAGTCT
>FR890506.1:8571-13611 GCA_000433415.1 Clostridium sp. CAG:448 | reverse complement strand
CCGGTTCCAGTTGCGCGATGTCGGCTTCAATAGAGGCACAGATGGCAACGACCTCCGAGTGCTCCGAAGCGGCAAACGATTTCAGCTTTTCGTAGGCGGGATTGTCGTTCGGCTCTTTGCCCGCATATTCTTCACTGACATTGGCAACGTAAATGACCGGCTTGCGCGTCAGAAGCGGCGTGTCGTAAAGATAGGCTTCTTCATCCTCGGTCAGGGGAACCGTGCGTGCGCACTTTCCGGCTTCCAGCGCGGCATACAGACGCTCGAATACCTCCAGTGCTCCGGCAAGAGATTTGTCATTTTTCATATTCTTGCGTGTGCGCTCCATGCGGCCTTCCAGTGTTTCCATGTCTGCGAAAATCAATTCCAGGTTGATGGTTTCCAGGTCGCGTACAGGGTCGACGGATCCCTCTACATGGATGATGTCCGGATCCTCAAAGCAGCGTACAACGTGCAGAATGGCGTCTACCTCGCGGATATGCGAAAGAAATTTATTCCCGAGCCCTTCACCCTTGGAGGCGCCGCGGACCAGTCCCGCAATGTCGACAAATTCGACAACGGCAGGGGTGAATTTTTCCGGATTGTACATCTGTGCCAGGACATCCAAACGGTGGTCCGGTACAGGAACAACACCCACGTTCGGTTCAATGGTGCAGAAGGGGTAATTGGCGGATTCCGCACCGGCGCTGGTCAGTGCGTTGAACAGGGTGCTTTTTCCCACGTTGGGAAGCCCGACGATACCAAGTTTCATAAGATAATCTCCGTTTGTTCAGATATTGATCACGCATTTCGTGTTCTTCCCTCTATTATATAACAAAAAAGCACGCTTGACAAGAGCAATCCGGAAATTTTCCGGATTTCGTATATTTGGGGAGCTTTTGCCGGAAAAATGTGAGAAAAATTTGAAAAAAGGCTGTACAACCGAAATGAAATATGGTATAATTATTAACAGAAGCCGGAAACTGTGTATTTTGAAAGAATTCGGACAAAATTCATTCATTTATCACAAAGCGTACCGATTCCTGTTGTATGATACCGGCAGAAAGGGAAAATCCCGTTTTTTGTGTCGCGTGGAGCGCAAAAGAGAGATGTTTATTTCGGAGGAACAGAAAATGACGAATACAAAAATTCTGGTCATAGACGATGATCCGGAGATCACCGTACCGGTCAAAAATTATTTTGAGAATGAGGGTTATGAAGTCCGTACCGCTTCCAATGGAATTGAAGGGATTACAATGTTCCGGAAATGCGAACCGGATCTGGTGATTCTGGACATCACAATGCCGAAAAAGGACGGTTATCAGGTTTGCCGAGAAATCCGCGAGATGTCGCAGAAGCCGATCATTTTTCTGTCCGCAAAGACGGAGGAATTCGATAAGGTGCTCGCACTGGAACTCGGGGGGGACGACTATGTGACAAAGCCGTTTGGCTACAAGGAATTGTCCGCCCGCATCAAAGCCGTTCTGCGCAGGTGTCAGACACACGTGCCGCAGGAGGACGAAGAAGTGATTCGCTTGGACAATATTGAGATCAGCAAGCAAAAATACGAACTGAAAATCCGCGGGGAACTTGTGGACATTCCGCCAAAGGAGTTGCAGTTGCTTTATTTTTTGGCTTCCAATGCCAATATTGTATTTTCACGGGATCAGCTTCTCGATAAGGTTTGGGGATTTGATTATTTGGGAGACTCCAGAACGGTGGATGTCCATGTCAAACGCCTGCGTGAAAAGCTGGCGGGAGTGTCCAATAAGTGGGCACTGAAGACCGTATGGGGAGTCGGCTACAAATTTGAATTGCTTGCGTGAATCTCACAAAGCAGAAGAAAGGAGCGGTGAGTACGATGGAGGAAAATGAAAACAAAATGAATGAAACCGGGGAGCATGTAGATCCGGTCGGAGTGCCGCAAACGGAAAACGGACCGGCAGATCGCGGCGTAACGGGAGCGCAAAACGATGGCGCGCAGAATCCGTGGGTGTTTCGGGCTGCCGCGCAGACGCAGGAAGTTCCCGTGTTTGCGGCTCCGGCTCCGTCTGCTGTGGGACCGACCGTTGCTTCCCGCAAAAGCAAGCACAGGCACGGGGGCGTTACGGCATGGCTGATTATTCTGAGTGTCATTGTCTTTTTCCTGTTTTGCGGATTTGTTTCGGTGTCGAATCAGGTTTCCGACGGCGGTGCTTCCGATATGTTGGCGGACGTAATGGATTCCTGTGTTTCCATTTCGGTCAGAACCGCGGACGGTCGGGGAACCGGATCGGGCGTTGTCTTGTCTTCGGACGGTTATATCTGCACCAATTACCACGTCATTGAGAATGCGGAAGAGATCACGATTTACTTTTTCAACGGTCAATCGAAACAGGCAGAGGTGATCGGATATTCCGAGGCGGATGATCTTGCACTTCTGAAGGTTGACGGACGCGGATACCAAGCGGCAAAGATCGGAAAATCATCCGCATGCAGATTCGGCGAACGGGTCTATGCGATCGGTACGCCTGCGGGATTGGACTATGCGTGGACAGTAACGCAGGGGATTGTTTCTTACCCGGACCGTGAAATGAAAATTTACGCATCCGACGGATCCCTGCAAAAGAAGATGCATGTGATTCAGACTGACACACAGGTCAACCCCGGAAACTCCGGCGGTGCGCTGTTCAATGCGGACGGCGAAGTCATCGGCATTGTTTCCATGAAGCTGTCCGGTTCGGCTTCCGGCTTAGCCTCCGGAAAAAACTCCTACGAAGGGTTGGGGTTTGCCATTCAGATTGAAGGCGCAATGGAAGTCCTGAATGCCATCAAAAAGGACGGTAACGCAAACGGCATTACGTCGCCGGTGTCTTCCGGCAGACCGGTTCTGGGGATTACCGGCGTGAGTGTCGAAGCCGGGAAGTACTATTTGACCGTCGGCAATGCCATCCGGGAGACCACGGCGGATGTTTACGAGCAGAATCCGGAACAGGTGCTTGCACCGCAGGCAACCGGAATTTATATCAGCTCTGTCAATGCCGGCAGTGATGCGGCAGAAAAATTGCACATAGGCGATATTATCACAAAGGTGGATGGAATATCCGTAAAGGATGTGCGTCAGGATGTCTGGCCGATTATCAACGCGAAAAGCGGCGGAGATTCCGTTAGGTTGGAGGTTTATTGTTCCGAAAGCGGAAAGACGGAGTCGGTTGAGATTATTCTGGGAATTCAGGAGTAAGTGAATAACGGAAAAGTACCGCATAACATCGGCGAATGGTTGTTTCGCCGCGTTATGCGGTATTTTTTGCTTCCCGTTATTGTTATATCAGCCATCAAAGGGATTTGCGGTGGCGTTTTCGCGCATTTCGCGGATGACCGAACGCACTTTTTTGGCTTTGAATACTGCGGAACCTGCAACAATGATATTGGCTCCAGCGGCGGTCGCTTTCCCGATATTGGAGGCGTTCAGTCCGCCGTCAACCTCAATATCGAAGCGCAGTCCGTGTGTGGCTGCATACCGACGTAAGGTGCGCACCTTGTCCAGGCACTCGGGCATCAGTTTTTGACCGCCGAATCCCGGTTCGACCGTCATAACCAAAACCATCTGTATGTCGTCCAGATACGGATAAAGCACTTCAGCCGGCGTCTTGGGAGAAATTGCGACCGCAGTGCGGACCTCACGACGGGAGAGATAGTCAATCAGTGCACCCGGAGTGGGGCACGCTTCGTAATGGAAGGTGATAATATCGGCACCTGCTTTGATGAAAGCGTCGGTATAGCGCTGCGGATCGGAGATCATCAGATGAACATCAAAAATCAGGTTGGTCTTGGGACGTATGGACTCAATCAGTCCGGGACCGAAGCTGATATTCGGCACAAAATGTCCGTCCATAATATCCAAGTGCAGGTAGTCTGCACCCGCCTCATCCACGCGCCGGATTTCATCACCGAGGCAGGAGTAATCCGCGGCAAGCAGTGACGGTGCGATATAAATCATAACAAAAGCCTCCTTCGGACACATCGTGTCACAATTTGTCATATGCTGTAGTATAGGAAATCGAAAATTCGTATTCCGCAAGCGGCAGGGAAGGTAAAAGCGTCGGAAGTCGGGGAAGATTGCCGTCGTGCGGGTACTTTGAGCGGCAATGCCACGGAGAGAGGAGCAGGGACGTTCGCGTTGCTCTCTGTGGGTTGCCGTTTATTGATTGGTTTTTATGGTTTCAATCAGGCAGACCGCATGTGCGGCGATGCCTGAACCGTCTCCGGTAAATCCGAGATGCTCTTCAGTGGTAGCTTTGACGCTGACGTCAGACAGGCACATATGGAAGAGGTCGGCGATCCGTTCACGCATCTGCAAGAGGAAAGGCGCAAGCTTTGGCGCCTGCGCAATCACGGTCGCATCCAGATTGACCGGTACATAACCGCTTTCCCGCAAAAGGTTTGCAACATGCGTGCAGAGCAGGGAACTGTCAATTCCCGCATATGCCGGATCGGTATCCGGAAAATGCGCTCCGATGTCGCCGAGTGCGGCGGCACCCAAAAAGGCGTCCATCACGGCGTGCAGAAGCACATCGGCATCGGAATGCCCCAGCAGTCCCTTTTCAAACGGAATGCGAACACCGCCTAAGTACAATGGTCGATCCGGAACCAACCTGTGTACATCATATCCGTGACCGATTCTCATGTTCCGGACTCCTCCGTGCCGGCAGCAGAAGCAGCGGAAGAAGAATCGGTTTCCGCCTGTACCGGCTGCACGGAGTCGGTGCGGTTTTTCTGCCGTGCAACGGCAATATAAGCGGCGACGTCTTCCATATAGGACGGAGAGTCGGGATCTGTCCGCGCGGTCAGCAGGGCACGCGCGCAGATCATGTCGAACGGGGTCGTGATTTTGAGATTTTCGTCACTGCATTCCACCAGTTTCACCGGATTTCCGATGTGTTCCACCAGTTGGTTGTCGTCCGTGCTCTTGATGCCTTCGTCCACTGCCACATAGGCGGCGGCGCGGTAGACGGCAACACGGAAGACCTGCGGTGTCTGTGCATGCCAGCCCTGCTTGCGGTCCGGCGTCTGATCGATAAA
>FR890506.1:0-8560 GCA_000433415.1 Clostridium sp. CAG:448 | reverse complement strand
GTCTGATCGATAAATGCGTTTTTGTCGCCGATGTTGACGGTGTCCGTTGCGTGTCTGGCGGCGGTTGCGCAACCGTGCTGCCATGCCGCATGACAGACCTTGGCAATTTCCTGCGGAGTGGTCAGTGCGCGGGCGCCGTCCGCAATCGCGACGTATTTTGCCTGCGGGCTGATTATATCCAATCCCTTGCGTACAGAGTCGGCGCGCGTTTCGCCGCCTTCCGTGATCTGTGCCAGCTTATCGAGTGCGTATTGTTCTTTCCATTCGGTAAAAACCGGTATGAATTCCTTTTTTGTGACCACAATGATCTCATGAATGCAGTCACATTGCTGATACGTAAGCAGGGAATACAGTCCGACCGGCAATCCGTTCAGGTCCAAAAACAGCTTTGGTGTATCGCCGCCCATGCGCAGGGAATCACCTGCGGCGGCAATGACTGCTGAGGTGAAGTTCTTCGGATTCGGTTTTCCGGCAATAGCACGCAGAAGATCCGCAATCTTATGAGCGGTTCCCTCCATTTTTGTTTCCTCCTTGTCTGTGCGGATATCGGTCAGTTCTTTGCATGGTCCAGCGCATCCAGCATGGCAACACGTCCCTCGTGTCTGCCGCCCTCAAAATCCGTATCGGTAAACAGGTCCACCATGTCGCAGGCAAGCCCGGCTCCGATGACCCGTTCACCCAGACAAAGGACGTTCGCGTTATTGTGCATTCTGGTCATCCGGGCAGAGAAGGTGTTTTCACAGCACGCGGCACGGATGCCCGAATGCTTATTTGCCGCCATCGACATTCCGATACCCGTACCGCAAACGAGAATACCGCGCTCAAATTCGCCGGACTGAATCCGACGGCAAAGGGCGTCCGCGTAGTCCGGGTAGTTGCAGGAATCCTCGGTGTAGGTCCCGACATCCGTCACGGAGAAGCCGCGCTTTTCCAAATGGTTGATAATGCTCGCTTTCAGATGCAGACCGCCGTGGTCCGAACCGATGACAATTTTTTTTGTTTCCATTACATATTCTCCGTATTTTTTATTTTCTCTTCCCGTTCCGCACGTGTCCGCTCCGCCTGTGAGGGGCGCAGATAAACCGGGGACAGTGCGATATCATCTACAAAATCGCCGCGCAGATATGCGGCATAGCCGGCAAGCGCAACGCTCTCTGCGTGGATTTCACGCAAAATCGGGGGCGTTGATTCCGTTCCTGTCAGCCGGAAGGCATTTTTTACAAGGGCATATCCGTCACCGGTCAACCACACGGGGGCGTCCTTGGGGCAGAGCGAGGAAAGCTCGGCATCCAATTCTTCGATCGGCAATATGCGGTCCGGGCAAAGCCGTGTCAGCTTGCCGTCTTCACCCGAGAAAAGCGCCGTATATACCTGACCGCGCCGTGCGTTCATAACAGGGCAGTAGACTCCTTCAAGCCCCATCAGGTTATACGCCAGCGCTTCCATCGTGGAAAGCCCGACGCATGGGATTGAACGTCCGAAAGAAAGCCCCTTGACGGTTGCCACACCGATACGGACGCCGGTGAAGGACCCGGGACCAGTTGTACAGGCGAACAGTCCGATGTCACCAACGCAATGTCCCGTTATCCCGAGGAGATGTTCAATGACCGGTAAAAGCGTTTCGCTATGTGTGTTTCCCGTGCTCAGCGTTTCGGTTGCCACCAATTCGGTGTCCGCAAAGAGGGCTACGGTCCCGCGCTGCGCGGTGGAATCCAGTGCCAGTATCAGCATGTGCCTGCATCTCCTTTCCCGTCCGGATGGACGGTGATTTCTATGAATCTCTGATCCGGTCTTGCGGAGTCGCTTTTCCGAATGATGACCGACAGGTGCCTGTCCGGGACGGCAAACGGGATATTTTCACACCACTCCGCAAGGCAGAAGGCATTGGTTGCCAGATAGTCGTCAAAGCCGATTGAATACAGGTCGTCCTCACCAGTGATACGGTACATATCAAAGTGAAAAACCGGAATGATCCCGCCGCGGTATTCATTGACCAGTGTGAAGGTCGGGGAACGCACGCCGGTACGCGGAGCGATTTTCTGCGTAAATCCGCGGACAAATGCCGTCTTGCCGACGCCGAGATCACCGTAAAGGGCGATGAAGCGGGGAAGCCGGCTGTTCTCCAGCAGGGTGTCCGCAAGGGTGCTGCCGATCTGTTCCGTTTCCTGCACTGTATTTGTGATGACTGTAAAGGGAATTTCCATCCATATACCTCGCGGCTTTCTTCCGACAATAATACTTCACGCTAAGTATAGCACAAAAAGCTTTTTTTGTAAAGGGCTTTTGCAAAATTCGTCATTTCCGCTCTTGCAAAACGGGCAGAATTCTGCTACAATAGAGTTATCAATGGGGAAGGCGGTAGTGAGATGGAACAGTACTTGTACCCGGCACGGATTCTTTTGCCGGATTTTGCGGAACAGACAGAACCAGAGAAATGGGCAGTGATTGCCTGTGACCAATTTACAAGCGAACCGGCGTATTGGGAAGAAGCCGACAGATTTGTGGGAGATGCACCGTCGACGTTGCGCATGATCCTTCCCGAAGCGTGGCTTTCGGATGCGGCAGTCCGGACACCGCAAATCAACGCCGCGATGGAACGGTATCTTGACGGCACTTTGCAGGAGCACCCGGACAGCATGCTGTATGTCGAACGCACGCAAAGCGACGGGCGTGTTCGCCGCGGTATTGTCGGGATGATCGATCTTGAGCAATACGATTACCGCAAGGGAGCGCAGACGCTGATCCGCGCAACGGAGGGAACGGTTTTGGAGCGGATTCCGCCGCGCGTTACGATCCGTCAGAATGCACTGCTGGAGCTGCCGCATGTCATGCTTCTGATTGACGATCCCGGATGTGCGGTCATTGAGCCACTAACAAAACCTGTACGTGAACGCAAATGCGCGTACTGTACGGAGCTGATGCTCGGCGGCGGAAAAATCCGCGGAGAGTATCTTTTTCCTGCGGAAACGGAAGCAGTAAACCGGGCGCTCGGCGCGCTGGCAACGCCGGAGGCGATGGAGGAGAAGTACGGTGCCGACACGGAGTCGCCGCTATTGTTTGCCGTCGGGGACGGAAACCATTCTCTTGCCGCGGCGAAGGCGGTGTACCAGGCAATCAAAAATGAGATCGGCGAGGCGGCATTGTCGCATCCGGCGCGTTATGCACTTTGTGAAGTGGTCAATCTGCACGACCCCGCTTTGCAGTTTGAACCGATATTTCGGGTTGTATTCGGGGAAGAGCCGGAATCCGTCATTGAAGATTTCCGCCGCTATGCCGCAACGCTTGACGGAAGCGGGACAACGCAGACCGTATTCTGCGTGACGGCGGACGGAGAAGAAAAGGTGACGGGGGAGTGCCCTGTGCAGCAGTTGACAGTCGGAACATTACAGGCATTCCTGGACGCGTGGCTGCCGCGGCACCCGGGGTATACGGTTGACTATATCCACGATGAAGGATCTGCACGTGCTCTGGTGGCTGACAAAAAAGGAGTGGCATTCCTGTTTGCGGGAATGCGCAAGGAAGAATTGTTCCGGACCGTTTTGTTTGACGGTGCGCTTCCGCGTAAGACCTTTTCCATGGGGCATGCAAGAGACAAGCGTTATTACATGGAGGCGCGGAAAATCAAGCCGTGATAAAAATTGCGTGCGTGCGTCGGTTTGCGCAAACAATGTGTCATACTTACTCATGGGAATTTTTGAAAAAGGAGAAATCGAAGATGAAAAAAACAATTTTACGCCGTTATGCCGAACTGCTTGCACAGTGCGGATTGAACGTCAAAAAAGGTGATGTGGTATTGATTAACGCGGAGCTGGATCAGCCTGCGTTTGTGGCGATGGCAGTGGAGGCATGTTATAAGGCGGGCGCAGCACGCGTGATCGTGGATTGGGATTATCAACCGCTGCAGAAGC
Source organism: Clostridium sp. CAG:448 (assembly GCA_000433415.1). Lineage (GTDB taxonomy): Bacteria > Bacillota > Clostridia > Oscillospirales > CAG-272 > CAG-448. Next base: position 4,652 of record FR890506.1, on the reverse strand, counting down.
TTCATGTCCGTTACCGTTCGCAGAAAAATCTGGGAACCATGGAGGACTTTGAAATTGCGCGCCTGCAGTACCGTTTGGATAAGAATCCCGCAATGCTGTACCTTTTGTCAGCCGATCCTGACGGACTGAAGGGAATGAACCAGAAAAAACACGCCAAAGCCATGCAGATGCGTTATCCGGTGATCAAGACTTACCGGGATCAGATGGAGAATCGGTACAAGTGGTGTATTGCCGCTGTGCCCGGACGTGCATGGGCGAAGAAGGTTTTTCCGTCCCTTTCTCCCGCTGCTGCTGTCGAGCGGTTATGGCAGGCAATTCTGTACACAAGCCGTGTAATCGACCGGGACGGACAGCCGCTTGACCCGATTGCGGAGTGGGATAAGCATAACAGCAATTTTGCGGAAAAGTGCAACAAGCTGAATGCATTGCACCTGACGGCGCTCCAATACAATGCTTCCAACGGCACAGATCTGCGGGTTGGCCTGATTGAACAGGGAATGTTCCTGGGCGGTGGAGAAAAGACGCTTTCCGGTGAATTTTTCAATCCGAATATTCCGACAGAAGAAACCTTTACCTCCCCAAAGGCGGGCGAAGCACAGGGTATTGTATATGCCTCCATGCCGCTCTCCTACAAGGGACAGCTGATCGAGAATTTCAGCATTCGTTTTGAAGGCGGTCGGGCAGTGGAAGTGCACGCGGAAAAAAATGAGGAATTGCTCAAACAGATGATTTCCATGGACGAAGGGGCAGCGATGCTGGGCGAGTGCGCCCTGGTGCCTTACGATTCGCCGATCCGTCAGAGCGGTGTGACGTTTTTTGAAACACTGTTTGACGAAAATGCAGCTTGCCATCTGGCGCTCGGCATGGGATTTTCTAACTGTATTCGCGATTATGATCGCTATACGCTGGAGCAGGCGCAAGAGATGGGAATCAATCAGTCCATGATTCATGTGGACTTTATGATCGGTACGGCAGACCTTTCCGTTACCGGTATCATGGCTGACGGACGGGAAGTACCGATTTTCCGCAACGGCAATTGGGCGCTCTGAGGGGAAGACGGCGGAATCGGATGAAACGGGAACAAGAGCGGAAGTATGCGGCATTTGTTCCGGATGTTGCCGAGCATGCGGAGGACTTTGTCTATTTGCCGAATACCGATCGGCACGGTGTTATCCGACCGGAACTGGCGGAGGCGTTGGAAATGCGCGAGACATGTGCGCTGACACCGGAGGAGCACGACCGTCTGCTTCGGTGCATCCGCCGCTCGTATACACCGCCGCGCGCCGGCGCTGTGTGCGGGATCCTTTTGGGATGCCTGCTTCCCGCTGCAGTGCCGGCGGTATGCGCATGGTATGCCGGTATTGGTTGGCTTGCGGGGGCGGTATTGCTTTTGTTTTCCTTTGCGGCGGCGTTTTTTGTGTCGCTGTATTTGGATCGGAAGCGGCATGAGTCCGGATTTTTGCAGGCTTTTTCGCAAGGGTCATACACGGTCCGCGTGCTGACGGTAACGCGCAGAATGTGGCGGGAACGGGATGGCAGTGCGGGAAATGAATATGTCCTGGATTGTGAAGGCATCCTTCTGACCGTCGGTGAGGCAGACTATGCCATAGCAGCCGCAGGAACGCCGGTGCGTTTTCTGATGGTTCAATACGGCGGACGGGAGTATCTGAAGACGGAAATCTTGAAGAGGGAGAACAGGGGATGAAGCTGATCATTGCGGAAAAACCGAGTCTGGGACGGAATATTGCCGCAGGCATAGAGAGCATGCCCGGGGCGGAAAAAATGCGCCGCCGGGACGGTTTCCTTGAAGGGAACGGATATGTGGTTTCCTGGGCGTTCGGACACCTTTTTTCCCTGGAAGACATTGAGCACTACTGCCCGTCCCCAGACGGCAGCGGCAGATGGACCATGGAAAACCTGCCGTGCTTTCCGGAAAAATTCGATTTTTCCCTTCGCCATGACCGGAAAAAGGGCGTCGATCCGGGCGTTGAAAAGCAGTTCCGTCTGCTTGTTTCGCTTTGCAACCGGGCGGACACCGAAGAAATCATCAACGCAGGAGACGCTGACAGAGAGGGAGAAATCATCATCCGCCTGTGTATTTCCCATGCGCTGCATACGGAAAAGCCGTGCAAGCGTCTTTGGCTTCCGGATCAGACCCCGCAGACGGTTGTGCAGGCACTGGCGCAGACGGCAGATGAGCGTGCATATGATAACCTTGCCAACGAGGGCTTTGCACGCACCTACATTGACTGGCTGTACGGCGTGAATCTGACACGGTACGCCACGCTGAAAACCGGAACGCTTCTGCGCGTGGGGCGGGTGATTGTACCGATTGTCCGCACAATCTACGACCGAGACATGGCAATCCGGAATTTTGTTCCCGGCAAGTACTATGTGATTGCCAGTCGGGAAAAGACAAACGGCGAAGAGGTGGAGCTTGTCAGCAAGCTCCGGTTTGAACCGGAGCAATATGCGAAGGCGGAAGAGAAGTGCGCTTTGTATAATGCGGCGGATGCTGTTGTGACTGCGGTCAAGCGCAAAAAAGAAACGATTCAACCCGGAAAGCTGTATTCGCTCTCCAAACTGCAGAACGTGCTGGGGAAAAAATATAAGATGTCGATGGCGGAAAGTCTTGAAATCGTCCAGAAGCTGTATGAGATGGGGTACCTGACCTATCCGCGTACCAATTCGGAATATCTGGCGACTGCGGAAAAAGACAAGGTTAAAAAAATCCTTGCGCAGATTCAGAAAATCGGGTATCCGGTTGTATTCAAGGATTCGTCCAAAATTTTTGACGATTCCAAGATCGAATCGCACTCCGCGCTGACGCCGACTTATAAAATTCCGGGGAAAGATGCATTGAGTGAGCGGGAAAGACAGGTCTATGCAACCGTTTTCCGACGGTTTGTTGCGGTTTTCTGCGCACAGGACTGCCTTGCGGAGCGCACGGAAATCACAGTGCGCGTCGGGGACTATGAGGATTTTGTCCTCAAAGGATTGGTGATCCTGGAAAAAGGGTGGATGCAATACGACGACGGTTCACAGAAGGACAAGCATCTGCCGCATCTGGAGAAGGGCGACCTGGTCAACCATTTGTTCAAGCCGACCGAGCGGGAAACCAGTGCGCCGAAGCATTACACCATCGAAACACTGAACAATTATCTGAAAAATCCCTTCCGTGAAGAGAAGGCAGCAAACGACGAGGAGGCGGCTGCGGCGGCGGACAGTATCGGTGCCAATGACGCGGAGGAATACCGTTCCATGCTGGAGGGGGTAGAGCTCGGAACCGAAGCTACACGGACAGGGATTATCGACAATGCGAGAAATTCGGGGTATATTCAGCTGAAAAAGGATGTGTACACCATTTTACCGGGCGGTGAATTTTTGATTGAGTCACTGTCCCGCATGGAGATTTCCATGGATAAATACAAAACCTGCAATATGGGGCGTGCACTCAAGCGGGTATTCCGCGGCGAGATGACGGTGGATGACAGCGTTGCGCTTGCAAAAGAGGAGATATCCGCTGTTTTTGCGGGCAGTGCGCCGGAATGTGCGGAAAACGGCACGGGGCTTTTTGGTGATGTGATCGGCGATTGCCCGCTTTGCGGAAAGCAGGTACGGAGAAACCGATATGGCTACGGATGCACCGGATACCGTGATGGCTGTGTGCTCAATATCCCGCTCTATCTGTGCGGAAAATCCATTTCCGTAGCGATGGCGAAGCAACTGCTGAAAGAGGGAAAGACAGACCTTATATCCGGTTTTGTTTCCAAAAAGTCGGGGAAGTCTTTCGACGCATATTTGGTGCTTCAGGACGGAAAAACGTTTTTTTCGTTCCCGGAACGAAAGGAACGTGCAAACGACGGAGTCAACTATGCGGCATATGCGCCGCTGCCGGACGATGCGCCCTATCCGATTCCGGATGAGGCGCCGCCGCTTTACAGATAAGTACAATAGGTACAAATAAAAGCGAAAAAAACGAAAAGGAGAGAGTCAGTAATGGTACAGACAATTCCGCGTCCCGAATATCCCCGTCCGCAAATGCGGCGCGATGCATGGTGCAATCTCAATGGTGAATGGTTGTTTGAGGAGGATCCCGCTTGCAGCGGCAAAGCCCGTGGGCTTGCGGCGGATACCCTGCCGAACTTGCGGCGGATACCTTGCCGAAGGGAAAGATTACGGTTCCGTTTTGCCGGGAAAGTGTCCTTTCCGGTATCGGAAACACCGATTTTTGCGAATGTGTGTGGTATCGCCGCACGGTTGTATGCCCGACGGGGTGGCTTGACTGTGATAAGCGGGTCATTCTTCATATCGGCGCATGCGACTATCGGACAACCCTTTGGGTTAACGGGAAGGAGTTTCCGGCGCACAGCGGCGGATATGTATCTTTTTCCCATGACATTACGGATGCGTTGACTCCCAATGGCGAAAATACGCTGGTCATCCGTGCGGAAGATGACGTGCGCAGTCGGTATCAGCCGAGCGGAAAGCAGAGTCAGGAATATGCCAGCGCAGGATGTATGTATACCCGCACAACCGGTATCTGGCAAACGGTCTGGATGGAGTCGGTTCCTGCGGCGTATATTGCAGGGATGCGGTATTTTACGGATATTGACCGTTCACTTCTGACCGTTGAAGTACATACGGTAGGT
>FR890505.1:1965-6229 GCA_000433415.1 Clostridium sp. CAG:448 | reverse complement strand
ACGAGCTACCAGGCTGCTCTACTCCGCGATATATATGCCGGTGACCGGGATCGAACCGGTACGGTACTCTCGTACCACGGGATTTTAAGTCCCGGGCGTCTGCCAGTTCCGCCACACCGGCGTGTGGTCCGCAAGGCAAGCCCGGATGCTTCCCTCGGTTCGCAGGGCTTATTATACCACAACATGGGCACCTTGTCAATACCTTTTTTGAAAATATTTTGACTTTTGTGCGCCTCTTTTCGCGTGAATGTGACAAAGTCAGTTGACTTTGCATGGATTCTGTGCTATACTAAAAAAGAAATGGAAGAGAACGGGCATCCCAGATGACCGGGTACGCGGTCGGGGATCATGTGACGGACGGGCGATGTGAGATTGTCATGGAACACCGGAACAAATGAAACAATGAAACATAGAAAGCAGGGAATTGGGAATGCTGAAAACAGAACGGTATGCGGTAATGAACATGGATGGGGCTATCCGCGGTGCGCGCAATCCAATGAACAGTTGGGCGCGGTCGGACAGCTTCTTTGATGAAAACGGACAGTTTGTGCTCGGTCCGAACGATCTGGACCTCGGGAGAAGGCTGGCACGGGCGGGAAGTGACCATCGAAAATTTCTGCGCCAGATCTTCGTGACGGTCGATGTTACGGCGCCGCTCTATTGGTGGAAAGAGTTTGACACTTATAAGGTTGGCACGGTCGCGAATTCCTGCTCGACGATGCATAAAATTCACGCAAAACCGTTTGAGCGTGCGGATTTTTCCTGCGATCGGATGGACAACGGCGCGCTTGCCGTGCTGGATACCGTCATCTCTTATCTTGAGTCCCAACGCAAGCTGTTTATTGCCGACAAGGAAAACCGTCAGCCGTGGCACAACATGATTCAGATGTTGCCCTCTTCCTACAATCAAATGCGGACGGTGACCATGAATTACGAAAATCTGATCAATATTTACTATGCCCGTCGTTACCACAAGCTGGCAGAGTGGCACGCCTTCTGCGATTGGATTTTGTCGCTTCCGTATGCCGGGGAGCTGATTTGCGTCAAAGAGGAAAAAGAGGAGCAGGGAAAGAAAGACTGAGAACGACCGGAAGAAGGAGTCTGAAAAGAGAAAATCATGATTGAACTGAAGAATGTATCCTATTCGGTGCAGGACGGAAAGAGCACCGACATCCTGTGTGACGTCAGCCTGACGGTGAAGGAACGCTTCGTTGCGATTACAGGACCAAACGGCAGCGGAAAGTCGACGCTTGCCAAATTGATTGCCGGCATTATACGTCCGAGCGAGGGACGTATCTATCTGGACGGGGAGGATATTACCGACCTGAGTATCACCGACCGTGCGAAAAAGGGAATCAGCTTTGCGTTTCAGCAGCCGGTGCGTTTCAAGGGCATTACGGTCAAGGATCTGATCGGGCTTGCGGCAGGCAAAAAACTGACGGTTGCGCAGGCATGTGCCTATCTGTCCGAGGTCGGGCTGTGCGCCAAGGAATACATTGACCGGGAGGTCAACGCTTCTCTTTCGGGCGGAGAGCTCAAGCGGATCGAAATCGCGATGATTATTGCCCGCGGCACCAAGCTGTCCGTGTTTGATGAACCGGAAGCGGGGATTGATCTTTGGAGTTTTCAGAACCTGATCAAGGTGTTTGAGAGCATGTACGAGAAAACCAAGGGGAGTATTCTGATCATTTCCCACCAGGAACGGATTTTGGATATTGCCGATAAGATTGTTGTGATTGCGGACGGACGTGTCGCTGCGGAGGGAAGCAAGGAAGAGATTCTTCCCGAACTGCTGAACCCGACCGTCGGTTGCCGCTATACACGCGAGGGAGGTGCAGAACATGGAAAAAACGCTTGACCGCATTCAGACGTCATTGCTGGAACAGGTTTCCGGTCTGCATGCAATGCCGGAGGGGGCATATTCGTTGCGCGTCAACGGACAGTTGTTCGGCAAAAATTCCTCGGCGCACATTGCCATTGAAAAGAAAACGGACAAGCCCGGAATTGATATCTACATCAAGCCGGGCACCAAAAACGAAAGCGTACACATCCCGGTTATTCTGTCCGAGACCGGACTGAATGATTTGGTATACAACGATTTTCATGTCGGTGAGGGATGCGATGTTGTAATCGTTGCCGGATGCGGCATTCACAACTGCGGCGTGCAAACCAGCGAGCACAGCGGCATTCACACGTTCTATGTAGAAAAGAATGCGCGTCTGCGCTATATTGAAAAGCACTACGGCGAGGGAGACGGAAACGGTAAAAATATCATGAATCCCACGACAATCGTCTATCTTGCGGAGGGCGCATACATGGAGATGGAGACCGCGCAGATCAAGGGCGTGGATTCCACAGAGCGTAAAACCGAGGCGGTTTTGGAGGATCGTTCTACGTTGATCATTCACGAGAAGATCATGACGCACGGGGAACAGTTTGCTCGGACTTCGTTCAAGGTTGAACTGAACGGGCAGGATTGCGGTACGCACGTGGTGTCCCGTTCGGTTGCAAAGGGGCACTCCCATCAGCAGTTTTTGTCCAACGTGCGAGGCAACAATGCCTGTTCCGGACATACGGAGTGTGATGCCATCATTATGGACAGTGCGTCGGTTGAGGCAATTCCGGAGATTTGCGCAAATCATGTGGATGCGTCCCTGATCCATGAGGCAGCCATCGGAAAAATTGCCGGAGAACAGCTGATCAAGCTGATGACACTGGGGCTGACGGAAAAGGAAGCGGAAGAGGAGATCATCAACGGTTTTTTGAAATAATTGTCCCAAAAACAACCGCAGGTTGATTGACAACGCAGGATGCCTGTGTTATAATACAGGTATCGTGATTCCGACAAGGCGCCGTCGGCGGAGCGAAATTCAAAGTAAAGGAGGCGATGTTTGTGATTCATCTGCAAAATCACAGCGGCAACCGCGTATATCGCCTCATGGTATACGCCGGTTAACCGTGAGGTTTACCCATCCGCACGGGGCGGACAGGATCGGGACAGCCACTGTCCCGGTCCGCGGGTTTTTTGAATACATGAGGCAGAAAGCAATAGGTGCTTCATGATAGCGACACAGAGACTCGGAGAACGGTTTGCAACATTGCGTCGGTGCAATGGGATGACGCAGGGAGAGATCGCGGCACGGCTGGGAGTCAGTGCGCAGGCAGTCAGCAAATGGGAACGTGGCATCTGTTGCCCGGATATCGCGTTATTGGATGAGATTGCGGATCTTTTCGGAATGTCGATCGACATGTTTCTGCGCGGGGCGACTGCCGGTGCGCAGTATATGGAAGCCGTTTGACAGTGCTCATAAACACAGCTCGGATATAAGCCGGGCTGTTTTTATATTTCGGTGCGATTTTTACCTTTTTGTGAAAATGCCGGGGAAGTGTGTGTCATTGCCCCATATTTTTGACTGATGTGCCATGCTGAATTTGCAAAAAATCCTTGACAAACCGAAAAAAATGGAGTATAATGAATAAAATTATTGAAAGGACAGGTGCGGATACCGTGATGAAATACATGATTTCCCGATTTTATTATTATTATTATCATCAAAGCGGTCTTTCTGTGCACTGTGCATGATCGGCTGTGTTCTCTTTGATGGTCTTGCGCCGTAAAGGAACGCAGTGAGCGGTTCCGGTATATTGAAAGCCCGCGTAGGAAGTTCCGATGAGGATCCCGCGCGGGCTTTCCTTTTTTCTGGCGCGGGACAAAACAGAAAACGGAGGTAGTATGGAATGGATGATACATTGAAAACGGCAAGGGAAACCATTGAACGGATTGACCGTGAAATGGCGGCGCTTTTCTCCGAACGGATGCAGGCGGCTGCCGTGATTGCCGCTTATAAGGAAGAGCACGGTCTGCCCGTAGAGGACAAGGCGCGTGAGGCGGAATTGATTGCGCGCAACACCGCACTTGTGCCGACTGCATACCGTCCGTATTACAACAGTTTCTTTTCGGGCATGCTGACCCAATCCAAACGCTACCAGTCCTTGCTTCTGGCGGGAATGCGTATCGCTTACAGCGGTGTCGAAGGGGCGTTTGCGCATGTGGCTGCGCGCAGGATTTTCGGCGGATGTGAGACGGTTTCCTGTCCGGATTTCGCGACGGCGTACCGACGTGTTGAGACCGGGGAATGCAGCTGTGCCGTTTTGCCGATCGAAAACAGCTATGCGGGTGATGTGGGACAGGTGATGGACCTGGCATGGAACGGGTCGCTGTATGTCAGCGGTATTTATGATCTGCCGCTTTCACAATGCCTGC
>FR890505.1:0-1939 GCA_000433415.1 Clostridium sp. CAG:448 | reverse complement strand
GGGCGCAGACATTGCGGGTATCCGCGAGGTGGTCAGCCACCCGCAGGCAATGTCGCAATGTATGCCGTATCTGCGCAGGCACGGATGGATCCAGACCTCGGCAGTGAACACAGCGGTTGCCGCCAGGGAGGTCGCCGCCGGAGACCGGAACGATATTGCCGTCATTGCCGCGCGGGAAACGGCGGAGCTGTACGGACTGCAGGTGTTGGAAAACGATATCAACGAGCAAAAGACGAATACCACGCGATTTGCGGTCTTTACGGCGACCGAAAGCCGGATCAGACCCGGGGATCATCATTTTGTCCTGCTGTTCAGCTGTAAGAATCAGCCGGGGGCTCTGGGAGATGCGATTTCGGTGATCAGCCGCCACGATTATAACCTCAAATGTCTGAAAAGTCATCCTACCGGGGTGGAGAACTGGGCATATTACTTTTATGCGGAGGGCGAGGGAGACCTTGCAACCGACGCGGGACAAACGATGCTGCGGGAATTGTCGCTTGTCTGCAACAGTGTACGCGTATTGGGCAGCTTTGCGGAAGAACGGCTGTTGAACAGAGACGAAACGGAGGCGTAGGAAACCATGTCGGTTTTGAAAATGGAACTTGGACCGCACAGCTATCCTATTATGGTGGAGCGCGGGGCGCTTGCCGGCGCAGGGGAGTTGTTTTCGCTGAAAAGGCGGGTGCTGATCCTGTCTGACAGCGGTGTACCGTCTGCCTACGTGCAGGCAGTAGCGGCGGCGTGTGCGGAACCGCATCCGGTGATTTTGGCGCCGGGAGAGGAAAACAAATGCCCGGAGAGACTGTTTGCGATTCTGCAGATCATGTTGGATGCCGGTTTTACGCGGGAAGATGCGCTTGTCGCTGTGGGGGGCGGCGTGATCGGCGATCTGGGTGGATTGGTTGCGGCAATGTATATGCGTGGAATCGATTTTTACAATATGCCCACGACATTGCTCTCGCAGGTAGATTCTTCCGTCGGCGGGAAGGTTGCGATTGATTTTGGCGGGTACAAGAACACAGTCGGAACGTTTTATCAGCCGCGCGCGGTTCTGATTGACCCGGAGGTATTGCATACGCTGGATGCACGGCAGTACGGGTGCGGTATGGCGGAGATTATCAAGATGTTTGCAACGTCCGACGGCGCGATGTTTGCACGCCTAGAGGAGGCTTTGGCAGACGTTTCCGTCGAAGAGATGGTTGTTGCCGCACTGCGGATTAAAATGCAGGTGGTTGCGGCGGACGAGAGAGAAGGCGGACTGCGGCGTGTGCTGAATTTCGGACATACAGTCGGGCATGCGGTGGAGAGCATCAGCGCATCCGACCATTATCCGCTTTTGCACGGGGAGTGTGTCGGGATCGGCATGCTCGCGATGACACAGGGAGAGGTGCGCCGCCGTCTTGCACATCTGTTGCACCGATTGGATTTGCCAACTGCGTTCCGGTGCAGAGAGGGTCTGTTCCGGTCGGCGTTATTGCATGATAAAAAGGGATCGGCAGGGGGAATTACAACCGTTCGGGTTCCGGAGATCGGCAGTTTTACGTTACAGCATGAGAGTGTCGATGCCATTGTGGAAAGCAGTCGAGAGGTGATTTCGTTTATATGAAGAATGTGTATGGAAATATGTTGACACTGTCGCTTTTCGGAGAAAGCCACGGGGATGCGATCGGTGCGGTATTGGACGGGCTGTCCCCGGGGATTTTTGTGGATGAGGAAGTCATTGCGCGGGAACTGACGCGTCGGCGTCCGCAGGACGGGACGGGAACGTCGCGCCGGGAACCGGATTTGTTTGTTATTGAAAGCGGCGTGTACGAAAAGCACACGACGGGAGCTCCGCTGTGTATCCGAATTCCGAATACACAGCAGCACAGTGCGGATTATACGCAGATGCAGCACATTGCGCGCCCCGGACACAGCGATTATCCCGCTTTTTGTAAAT
>FR890504.1:1403-2872 GCA_000433415.1 Clostridium sp. CAG:448 | reverse complement strand
ACCCGAGACGTCCGATCGGTTCGTTTTTGTTCCTGGGTCCCACCGGTGTCGGCAAAACCGAACTTGCCAAGGCGCTTGCCGAGGTGCTGTTCGATGACGAACACAATATCGTGCGGATTGATATGAGCGAGTATATGGAAAAGTACTCGGTGTCCCGTTTGATCGGAGCGCCTCCCGGATATGTCGGTTACGATGAGGGCGGACAGCTGACCGAGGCGGTACGGCGTAAACCGTATGCCGTGGTGCTGTTCGATGAGGTGGAGAAAGCACATCCCGACGTGTTCAACGTGCTTTTGCAGGTGTTGGATGACGGCAGAATTACGGACAGCCAGGGAAGAACGGTGGATTTCAAAAATACCATCATTGTAATGACGTCCAATCTGGGCGCGGATATCATTTTGGACGGAATCCATGAGAACGGCGAGATCAGCGAGGATGCCAAGGAGAAGGTTTCCGCACTGCTCAAACGGAGCTTCCGCCCGGAATTTCTGAACCGCCTGGACGAAATCCTGTTCTTCAAACCGCTGACCAAAGAGAACATCGGAAAGATTGTGGATCTGATGATCTCGGATCTTGAAAAACGCCTTGCCGATAAGCGGTTGTCCGTAACCGTGACGGAACGTGCAAAACAGTACCTGATCGATAACGGATACGATCCCGTTTACGGTGCAAGACCCTTGCGTCGGTTCCTCCAGTCCCATCTGGAAACCGTGCTTGCCCGCAAGATGATTGCGGAGGATCTCGCACCGGACACCCATCTGACCGTTGACGAAAAAGACGGTCAGCTGACCGTTTCGGTTGCCGACATGACCGTTGCCGGATAACCGGACAAAGAGAAATACCGTGATCGATTCCTTTTTAGGGTGTCGGTCACGGCATTTTGTTTATGCGTCAAAAACGGTTTCGACAACCCGCGCACAAGAGGCGGGGGAGTAGACCCACCGGTCAAGGTGGTGTACGCTCTGCGGAACATAATAGTGCAATGGCGGGACGGTCACATTTCCCTTATAGGAATCAACCAATGCCAGCTTGACCTTCATCCGTTCGGGATTGATGCTTTTGATATAGACAGCGGCAATGTGCCCGATGGAAGCAAGATCCCTCTCGCGGTCACGGACTTCCGCCAACCCGGCAAGATTCGGGGTCAGCTCTATAAAAATGCCGTATGATTCCACACTCCGTATCACGCCTGCCACCGTTTGTCCGGGGGTGAAAAGCGTAGTGTTTTCCTCCCATGTTCCGAGCAACTCGCGCATGGACAGATAAATCCGCCCGCTCTCGGGGTCCACCGTCCGTACCGCTGCCCGGATTTCCATGCCGTTATGTAGCCGGTCGGCAGGCGAAGAAATGCGGGAAACGGAGATTGCGTCCACGGGAAGCAGGGAAATAAGCCCGCATCCGATGTCACAGAATGCACCGAAGGGTTCCGTGTGCGTCACACGTGCCGCAATCAGATCGCCGGGAGAGAG
>FR890504.1:0-1346 GCA_000433415.1 Clostridium sp. CAG:448 | reverse complement strand
CACGCCGCGAGAGCAGAACGCGCACCGGGGAGACGCTGTCGTCAATGCCGGTGATTTTGAAACAGACCTTTTTGCCGACGCGCGTCAGTACCGCAATATCCTTCCCGGACTCTCCCGGACGCAACGAAAGTACTTCGGATTGCGGAATGATCCCCACAGCACCCGCACAAAGTCCGATGTGCAGATTCCGCGCTTCATCGCAGAGCATGGCGGACGCTTCAAGGATGGCGTCTTCGCGCATGGCGCGTTCCAGACCGGCAAGGCTGCCGATGTAAAAATGGTTGCGTTCCGTTTCGTATAAGCACCCTTCCGGCAGGTAAGCATTTTTGAAAATCATGTGTATGAACCTCCGTTATTTTCCGTACTTGATCACTGATACAGCCTATGACGGGGCACCTGCGGTTATGACCGGAAAAGTGCGTTTTTGCGCAAATCAGAGAAAAGGAAATAAGACCGGTTGGGGTAAAAAAACGAGGAAAACGGAGATAGTACGGGACTAAATTAAAAAAACGCGATTTTTTTTAAAAAGGGTATTGACAAGCGGTAATGGGTGTGATATAATAGGCGAGCATGAAAAATGAACCAAGTATATATTCGGAGGAATTTGAAATGTCCACAACATTTATGCAGAAAAAAGAAGCGGTCGTCCGCAAGTGGTATATCATTGACGCCGCAGGGAAGCCCCTGGGCAAGACTGCCGTTGCCGCTGCCGATCTGCTTCGCGGTAAGAACGCACCTGAGTTTACTCCTCACGTTGACTGCGGTAACTTTGTTATCATCATCAACGCCAAGGACGCTGTGCTGACCGGCAAGAAGCTGGAGCAGAAGTACTACTACCGTCATTCCGGCTACATCGGCGGACTCAAGGCAGTGCAGTATAAGACCCTTATGAGCCAGAGACCTGAAAAGGCAATGGAGCTTGCGGTTACCGGTATGCTCCCCCACAACTCTCTCGGCCGTGCAGCCGCAACCAGACTGAAGGTCTTTGCGGGCGCTGAATACAAGCAGGTTGCACAGAAGCCGGAAGCTTACGAAGTTAAGGCTTAATTGAGAGAAGAAAGAAAGGAAGGATACTACGATGTACGAGAGCGCAAGACCTTATTTTTACGGAACAGGCAGAAGAAAGAAGTCCATTGCAAGAGTCAGAATTTATCCCGGCTCCGGTTCCATCACCATCAACGGTCGTGATATTGACCAGTATTTCGGTCTGGAAACCCTGAAGCTGATTGTAAATCAGCCTTTCGGCGTTACCGGCACGCAGGGCAAGTTTGATATCGTAGCCACGGTTGTCGGCGGCGGTATCACCGGTCAGGCAGGCGCAATCCGCCACGGTCTGTCCAGAGCAC
>FR890503.1:43984-45187 GCA_000433415.1 Clostridium sp. CAG:448 | reverse complement strand
CATCAGATCAATGTGCCCGCTTTGCGGCAATCGCCTGTTTTGCCGCCTCACCGATGTGCGCAGGCGTCAGCCCGTACATTTCAAGCAGCGGCGGAACCTTGCCGGAACGTCCGAACGTGTCGTTGACGCCGACGCGGATGACGGGACAGGGGCATCCCTCGCACACGCATTCCGCAACGGCGGAACCGAGCGCCCCGATGATATTATGCTCCTCTGCGGTCACAATCGCGCCCGTTTCACGTGCGGCTGCAAGCAGAATTTCTTTGTCAATCGGCTTGATGGTATGGATATTGATTACCCGCGCGTCAATGCCTTCGGCACGCAGGGATTCGGCTGCTTCCAGCGCCATGGCAACCATGATACCGGTTGCGACAATGGTCACGTCGCCGCCCTCACGGAGCAGCACGCCCTTGCCGGGGGTAAAGGTGTAGGTATCCGGATCATTGATCACGGGTACGGCATATCTGCCGAAGCGCAGATAGAACGGACCGTAGGTACGGATGGCATATTCCACGGCGGCGCGCGCTTCCACGGCGTCGGCGGGGTTGATAACCGTCATGCCGGGGATTGTCCGCATCAGCGCAAGATCCTCCAGGCACTGGTGGGTGGCGCCGTCCTCTCCGACGGTAATGCCTGCGTGCGTTGCACCGATCTTCACATTCAGGTGCGGATATCCGACGCTGTTGCGTACCTGTTCAAAAGCCCGTCCTGCGGCAAACATCGCAAAGGAGGAGGCAAACACGGTTCTGCCCGTGGAAGCAATGCCGGCGGCAATACCGATCATATTCCCCTCTGCGATTCCGCAGTCGATAAAGCGGTCGGGGTAAGCTTTTTTGAAGTACAGTGTTTTGGTTGCCTCTGCCAAATCCGCGTCCAGCACGGCAAAATCGTATGTTGCGCCAAATTCCGCAAGCGCTTTTCCGTACGCTTCACGGGTGGCGATTTTTTCACCGACAGTATACATGCTCTCTCCCCCTTTACATCTGTGCGTTGATCTCTGCGACGGCAATTGCGTACTGCTCGTCATTCGGTGCACTGCCGTGCCACTTGACCTGATTTTCCATAAAGGACACGCCGCGTCCTTTGATTGATTTTGCCACGATTGCGGTCGGCTTTCCCTTGCAGGCACGCGCCTTGGCAAACGCATCCTCAATCTGCGCAAAATCATGCGCGTCGATCTCCACAACATAAAAACCGAACGCT
>FR890503.1:30507-43903 GCA_000433415.1 Clostridium sp. CAG:448 | reverse complement strand
AGCCGTTCCAGTCAATGATCAGGCAGAAGTTGTCCAGCTTGTGATGGGCAGCAAACATGCATGCCTCCCAAACCTGTCCTTCTTCGCTCTCGCCGTCGCCGACGATGGTATAGGTACGGTAATCCTTCCCCGCCATTTTTGCGGCAATTGCCATGCCGCAGGCGGCGGAAATACCCTGTCCGAGAGAGCCTGTGGACATATCCACGCCGGGGATATGCTTCATATCCGGGTGTCCCTGCAGGATGGAGTCCGCCTGCCGCAGTGTTTTCAGCATTTCTACCGGGAAATACCCGCGCAGTGCCAGCGCCGCATAAAGCCCGGGTGCGGCGTGCCCTTTGGACAGCACCAACCGGTCGCGATCCGGATCCTGCGGTTTTTTCGGATCGACCCGCATTTCCTCAAAATACAAAAAAGACAAAAGCTCGGCAATCGAAAGCGACCCGCCCGGATGACCGGACTTTGCTGCGTGTGTCGATTCCAGAATACCGAGCCTGATTTGTGCCGCTGTATGCGACAAACGGGATAATGTTTCCTGATTCATATTCAAATCCCCCTCCGCGTGATGTAAGCATTTTTATTATACCGCACACGCTCTTTTTTGTCAAGGGGGTTGCGTCCAAACAGACAAAAACCACACCGCTTACGCGATGTGGTTTTCAATGGGGGATGGTGGATTCGGACCACCGAAGTCAGTGACAACAGATTTACAGTCTGCCCCCTTTGGCCGCTCGGGAAATCCCCCCTATGGAGCTGGTGATCGGAGTCGAACCAACAACCTGCTGATTACAAATCAGCTGCTCTGCCATTGAGCCACACCAGCACACCACATTCCGTTGACCAACGGAACATGTGGTATTATATCATACGTCAATCGGTTTGTCAAGGGCTTTTTTGAAAATTTTTTTGTTGGGTTTTTGGAAGAAGAATTTATACCTTCCTGTGGCTTCCGACACATTGATATGATTTTTCGATTGGAGCACCCCCGGGGAAATACCCCGGAGGTGCAAACAAATTCAATCCGTAATAAGCGAATTATTTAATACCCTTGATTCCCTTGAGGTTGCCGTTTGCATCATATGCGTAGACACTGAGTTTTACAGCGCAGTCGATGTAAACATCTTCCGTAACATCAAACACAAGGTAGGTCACGCCATCTTTTACAACCAGTGCATATCCATCCGTAAAGTTGGTTGCGCTGATTCCGTTCGCGGCTGCTGTCTTCTTATCATAGGCTTTGAAAGAACCGGAAAGCTCTCCTGTTGCGTCGATATCAACCGACAAATCAATCGGATATTTTGTGCCGTTGGAGACATTCCAGATTGTATCCCACTTTTCTTTATCTTTCGCCACAACCGTATCGGCATCCGTCCATGCTTTGCCATCCTTCTTGGAATAAATCGCGGAAACATTGAATACCAACTTGTAGGAAACATTGGTATCTGCCGTGTTGATGGAGAATACCGTACCGTTCTGGTTCACTGTGCAATTCTTGTTGCTCAAATAGTTTTCAGACAGGAACGTGCCACCTGCGGTGCCTTGGTACTTATCATTAAGATCTGCAAGCTTCGGGGCAAATGCAACATTCGCACTATCATTAAGTGCCGTAAACAACCCCTTATTCTTGCAATCCTTGACATTGATTACACTTTCAGATTCGGCAACAGAGGCAATATAAGCGGAGTTTCCGTAAAGGAATCCGACAGAAGATGTGCCGGTAATGGTACCGTTGTTTACGCAATTTTCATAATTCAAAACCGTCTTAACATTGAAGCACGGACCGGAACCAACAATCAGACCGGTACAGGTTCCATCATTCTGCAGGTTCACATTGTTTGTAATATTAGAGAATGTATAGACAGGAGCCCCTTCTCCGCCGGTATAAATTGCATTGATCATAACGAAGCCGAAGTTGTTGGTATTTACCTTTACCAGATCCTCGGTACTTTCAAATGTAATATGATCAAATGTTGCACCGTAAGAGGTTCCCCAGTCTGCAATGCTGAGCAGGCTGACACCGACTTTTCCCATCACAAGGTTGATATTCTTAAAAACGGAATAGCCGTTGATCTCTGTAAAGACCACTCCAAATTTTCCGGAGTAATCGTACATAAGCTTATAATTACCGCCGTCATATGTGCCGGTAAAGGCAGGAATTGAGCCATTGATTGCGATATCCGCAACCTGCTTGAAATATTTTGCCTTTCCAGCGCCCATCTCTTCCGACAGCTTTGCAATGTTTGCAAATTGTTCCGCGGTCGCAATCAGATACGGGCTGTTTTCCGTACCGAAACCGCCTGCAAAATCGTTGGTGACTTCCACAGGGGACTCAATTACATCGGTAGAACCGGACACGATATTCTTCAAATCTGCCGCAACCGTGCCGTTAGTTGCGCCGACAGCACCGAGTTTACCGCCGGCTGCTACCTCAACGCTGACATTCTTTTTACCGTTCTCACCATCGCTGATTGCATCGGCGACGATACGCACGCCCGCAACATTGCCCTTGCTTTCTACAACAACACGTCCTGCCTTCAGGCGAATCTCATCTACATTCCCGTTTTCATGATAGGAAGCGTTGGCGACCGCCTCAATCTCAACCAGTGCGGCATCACCGTAGTGGTTAACCGTTGCCTTGGGGGCATTGACCGTCAGATTACCGCCCGCCATGTTGATCAGAATGGTACCCGCGTAAGACTCGTTCACGCACTCAACCGTCTTGATTGTCTTACAGGAACCGACATCCAACCCGTGGGCAACCTTCACGGTTTCTTCTTTGAAGTCCTCGGTCAGGTAAATACTGTAGTTTGCCTGGTATGCATCCAGCGCCGCTTTGTCTCCGACAACCATCCAGATGTCGTTGGTATCATCAATCTTTTCGTCCTTGGGATACTCGACTTCAAAGTTTTCATCCAGGAAAATCATACGGTCGGTTTTCTGGTTCCAGACAATGTGGCACTTTTCCGTTGTGGGAGTCAGCTTTTCTACACTATAGCCGGCATCCAGGATATCCTGCAATGCATCTGCCATGGTTTCATTTTTTCCGTTGAGCGCTTCCGCAGCGGAAAGAATGGTGTTCATGTTCTTGACAAGCTGTGTGTCAGAGGATTTATTTGCCTGTCTGATCAGATTCGCAAAAGTAGGAATCAGAACAGCGGCAAGGATCGCAATAACGGCGATCACGATAACAAGCTCTACGATTGTAAAGCCCTTCTTGCTTTTACGTGTATTCATACTATTTTATTTCTCCTTGGTTTCTTTGACTTCTGTTTGCTTTCCGCTGCAATAGTTTTCGTCTCCGTGTACCGACAAACGGCAAAACCATAGCAACAGTTTTCAAAAATGGGCGCAAAAAAGAAACGTTCGCAAAAAACGGTAAAAAATCATATTTTACGGACGTTTAAGGAGAAAAGTATCAACAGTTGTACCTGCAAAACGTATGACAAAAACTCCTCTTTTGAGGGATACGAACGGGTTTGGAAATATGCTCCCGGCGGAGTGATCCGGCAAGATGCCGTCCGGCACGACGCCTGATATACCGACGTACCGCATGGATTGCCGCGAACATAACCGAAAGTGCGGAAATACACAAAAAGACTGACAGCACGATTGCTGCAAAAAATGCAGCAGTAAAGTATGGATTCGCCGCAAGCAACGGCGCGCGCATACTCTCGCTGATCGCATTTGCCACATCAAAATAGAGATAATGAGACAAGATCTGCGTCATCAACTCGCTTCCGGCATACACAGGGAGATAGAGCAACAATGTAAAAAATGCCGTCGCATAGGCAGTGAATGCCACACGCATTTTATATCTGGAAAGCAACTCCAGCGTACCGACACCGACCAACAGATAAAGTACATAAAGTAAAACCACTTCTGTTCTCATGTCTCTCCCCCCTTTCCGGAAATTTTGATTGGAAATACCCCAAATCCAGTTGCTCAGTATAGCAGGGTCAATTCTCTATGTCAAGCACAATTGTGTAATTTTTTTGTAAAACAATCGTTAAACACCGTACTGCGCAATCACGCGGGCAACATGAACGCCGCTTGCGGATGCGTGGGAAAGGGAGTGCGTCACACCCGAGCAGTCGCCGATCACAAACAGTCCGTTGTGGCGGGTCATCAGATTCTGGTCGATTTCCACTTCCATATTGTAGAATTTCACTTCAACCCCGTACAGAAGCGTATCGTCGTTGACCGTGCCGGGGGCAATCTTATCCAACGCATACAACATTTCAATGATGCCGTCCAGAATCCGCTTAGGCATTACCAGGGAAAGGTCTCCCGGGGTTGCGTTCAGGGTAGGCGTCAGGAAGCATTCCGAAATTCGGGAAGGCGTGCTGCGCTGTCCGCGGATCAGATCGCCGAAACGCTGCACCATCACACCGCCGCCCAACAGGTTGGACAGATGCGCAATGCTTTCCGCATATCCGGTGCTGTCCTTGAACGGCTCGGAAAAATGCTTGGAAACAAGCAGAGCAAAGTTGGTATTGTCCGTATGTTTTGCGGGGTCTTCGTAGCTGTGTCCGTTAACAGTCACGATGCCGTTGGTATTTTCATTGACAACCACGCCGTGCGGGTTCATGCAGAAGGTACGGACCTTATCCTGAAATTTTTCGGTGCGGTAGACAATCTTGCTCTCATACAGCTCATCGGTCAGGTGCGAAAAGACCTCGTAAGGAAGCTCTACCCGCACGCCGATATCCACACGGTTGGAGCTCGTGGGAATGGCAAGCTCACGGCAGACGCTCTCCATCCACTTGCTTCCGCTTCTGCCGACCGAAATCACGCAGTTTTTGCAGCTATAGGTCTCCCTGTCCGTTGTAACCGTATACCGTGCGTCGCCCTCGCCTTCATACAGCGCAACGCTCTTGACGGGAGAAGAAAACATGAAATCGATCTTTTCGGACAAAAGATTGTACAGATTGGTCAGCACGACATAGTTGATGTCGGTCCCCAGATGCCGCACCTGCGCATCCAACAGGTGGAGATTGTTTTCCAGGCACAGTTTCTTGATATTGGAATTTGCGGTGGAATACAGCTTGGTTCCCTCGCCGCCGAATTTCAGGTTGATCTCGTCCACATACCGCATCAGATCAATCGCGGTCTTTTTGCCGATGTACTCATGCAGGGTGCCGCCGAACTGGTTAGTGATATTGTATTTTCCGTCCGAGAACGCGCCCGCACCGCCGAATCCGTTCATGATCGCGCAGGTTTTGCACCCGATACACGCTTTGACCTTCACCCCGTCGATCGGACACTTTCTTTTCTGCAACGGATGTCCTGCTTCAATGACGGCAATTTTTTCGTTCGGGCACAGGCGTGAAAGCTCATAAGCGGAGTAAATACCGCCGGGTCCTGCGCCAATGATTATGGTATCGTAATGTTTCATTTTTGGTTCCTCTTCGGATTCTCTTCTGTATTTTTAAGCTTATTTTGGATTTTACGGTCTTGTTTTTTCCGTATTGATGGGTTTGCGGTTTGCAACGGCGTCCGCATGTGCACGCAACAGCGGCAAAAGGTTCTCCGGTGTGTCGGTCAGCTGCTCGCCCGTTTCCATATTCTTGATTTTCACCATTCCCGCGGACAGCTCGTCGTCACCGAGGAACAGCACAAACGGAATCTGCAGTTTATCCGCATAGCCCATTTTGTTCTTGAATTTCGCATTTTCATAGTAGACCTGGGTACGCACGCCGGCGCAGCGGAAAAACGCGGCAATTTTTGCCACCTGGTCTGCCTGCTCGGTCAGCGGCAGAACCAACAGATCGCACGGAGGCTCCGTCCCGCCATTCAGATACCCGTTCGGATCCGCCGGATCCATGTGCGAAAGCACATAGAACAGACGGGTCAAGCCGATTGCCATACCGACGCCCGGCAGTTGTCTGGACGTATAGAAGCCGGCAAGATTATCATACCGCCCGCCGGAGCAGATGCTCCCGATTTCCGGGTGCTTATCAAAGGTGGTTTCATACACCGTACCCGTATAATAGTCAAGTCCGCGCGCAATGGAAAGATCAACGCAGTAATTCTTCGCCGGAATGCCGTAAGCACCGAGCAGGTCAATCACCTGTTTCAGCTCCGCATAACCGCTGTCGAACAGGGAGTCTTTTCCCAGATACTGCGCAAGGAAAGCGAACACCTCGTCATTGGTGCCGCGCATCCCCACAAATGCGATGATCTGCGCGCAGGTATCCGCATCCAGTCCCAATGTCGCCAGCTCTTCCGCAACCTTCTGCGCGCCGATTTTTTCCAATTTATCCACCGTGCGCATGATATCGCCCGCGCGCTCTCCCGCCTGCATCAGCGAAAAGAAGCCGCCCAACACCTTACGGTTGCTGATCCGGAAGGTAAAATCCTCCAGTCCCAGGGCTGTCAGAACATCATAGATTACCACCGGCATTTCCGCATCGTTGGCAATTTCCAGTTTGCCGTCGCCGATAATGTCGATATCACACTGATAAAATTCACGGAAGCGCCCCTTCTGCGCCCGTTCACCGCGGTAGACCTTTCCGATCTGATACCGTTTGAAAGGAAAAGTGAGTTCCCCTGCATTCTTTGCCACATATTTTGCCAACGGTACGGTCTGGTCAAACCGCATGGTCATATCGGTATCCCCTTTTTTGAAACGGTAGACCTGTTTTTCCGTCTCCCCGCCCGCTTTGGCGAGCAAAACTTCACTTGCTTCCAGTACCGGTGTATCCAGCGGGAAAAATCCGTAGCTTTCAAACACGCGCTCCATGATTCTGCGAATCCGGTCAAATTTCAACTGTTCGGAAGGCAACAGTTCCATGAACCCCGAAAGTGTCCGGGGGGTTACTTTATTTTCCATCTTCTCTCTCCGTTCTCCTATGTGCCTCTTGTCTGCACATTCCGACTTATTATAGCACGGACGTCAAGGAATGTCAAGAAACAAATGCGCACATTCGGGTCTCTTGCGGGCGCGGCAAATACTTTTTTGAAAAAAACGGTTTTTCCCCTTGACAAATCAACATGATGTGGTATAATAATAGCCATAGCGCGGGTATAGTCTAATGGCAAAACTCCAGCTTCCCAAGCTGGTTATGCGGGTTCGATTCCCGTTACCCGCTCCAGAAAAAAGCGCCTTTTGCGGGCGCTTTTTTCAGTGAAATAAATTCCTTTGGGAATTTGCGAAATATGCTTTGCATGTGAAATACGCCTGCGGGCATGAGAAATCGGATATTTGAGAGAGCACCCCCGCAAAACTTGCGTTTGCGGGGATGTTTTTTTGCGGTCAAAGCGTTTTTTGGTAATACATAATATCCAAGCATTTGTATCATTTTATTTCTCTGTTTATTCCTCTGTATGCAAATCGTTCAGAAAAAGCACCTCGGTCAGATCCGCATGCAGTTCTCCCGCGCTTGTCGGATTATAACGGTAAGGCACCAATGTAACCGTCAGATGTCTGTAATTGACATTGACCGAAAGCTGTGCCGTCAGGCGGTCAGTCACCTCGGAAAAATACCGGAAAAATCGTTCCTTTTCAGGCACACAAACCGGCTCTCCCCGTAAAAGTGTACCGGAAAAGGTGGCAACCAACAGTCCGTCCTGCACGGACAGATTCATTTCAAGCGTTTTGTTTTTCAGACGGTCACGCAGATACATCATGAGTGCGGTGGAAAAGACTTTCAATAGTGAAAAGTCAATGGAACGCATCTGGTACACATCCCTGGTCAGAATCCGTGTTCCCGTCGGAATATCGGAACGGTCAACCAACAATACATCCACGAACTCCGCAATCCGGACAAGGTCCTTCCGCAGGTACGCAGTTGCACTCAGAGAACCGCGGATGTCCGGTCTGTAGGCAAAATCCGTGTCCGCATAAGTATAGAGAAAAGAAAAAATATCATTTACCAACTTGACATGCGAATCCTCAGACGGTGGCATTGCCGGCATACGGAACCCATGCCTTGCCGCGGAAGACAACTGAACGGATTGATAAGAAGATTGAGAAACGGCAGAAATGATCTCCGGAAAGGAAGCGGTTCTCACCGGAACCAAAATTCCAAGACAAAGACCCGTCGTGGACATTGCAGCATTGCTTAAAAACACTGCCTGCCGATCCGCGCGGCAGATACCGGGTTTATTGTCCTGCATACACAAATAGGAAGACAGGAATGCGCATTCCCGTTTTTGCATCCGTGAGAGTGAAACAAAGGATTTGTCCCCGGCGTCGTGGCGATAAACAGTTCTGTCTGCAATGATTTCTGTCTTGGATCCTCCGACGAACAAAAACATGTCTGCCAAAATTCGGCGGCTTTCCTCCCCTTCTTTTTCACCGTCGTGTACAACTTGTACATTTTCTGCATTCTTTTGTGGATTCATATTTGTAGTCCTCCTCTGATCTCTGGTTACGCATTATACATGATTCTGCTCCATTTGTCAAGATTCGGCTTGTCAATAACACAAAAAACGACATTTTTTGCAATTTTGAAAAAATGAATTCATTTTTTTAAGAAATTGAAAATCCAGATCATAATGTACAGATTATTGTATAAAAAACAAGCCTGTTTTTTGATTTTTGTGCAGAAAATGTGTAAAAAATTGAGCTAATAAGGATTTTGACATAAAAAAATAGTAAATATTGAGTTCTGCAAAAAATGTTATTTGTTTGTAAATAATATTTGTTTATTTTGTAAATAACGATATGGAAATGCCCCGAATGGCAATAAATGGAATACGAAATTTGACGAACAACTGAGAATTTTGGTCAATCAAATCAGATACTACAGAATTCGACGTCAATTTCGTCGAATCTTTCAAAAACCACACACTTGCAAAATGTGATATAATATATAAAAGGTTTCTGATTACAAATCTGATTTTGACGCAACAAAGGAGACAGAAAATGATACCCAGATGCTTATTAAAAATCTGCACAGAAGCATGCACGGTCAATCAGCGAACCGTAACATATACCCTGTACTGCATGGGAAAACGGACGTATGCGAATGGCGGATTTGCAATCGGTGTAAGTGGGTTCGGCGGACACCGCATCTGCAAGTGCGGTTACGAAATTGATCTGGCGGTTACTCTGTTCAAAAAACTGGTATCCGGTAAGGCAACTCCTACAAATCTGCAGGACATTGTGAATGATTACATGGAATTGTACGGCGAATAAGGACCGTAAAACAAAAGGGGCATGTAACAGCCCCTTTTGACCATACTTACAGCAAAGGATCCGATTACTCGATCAAACCGCTTTCACGGAGCCAAAGCTCTACATCGGTTCCCTTCACCTTTTTCAGAAGCAACTTCAACACTTCTTTTTCCTTGAACGAAAGTTTGATATCGGTGATCGGCCGCTTGTCGATTGCATAATAGCAGGCACGCAGCAGCTCACGTACATCATACTGGCTACCCCAGACCTCCGGAACACCGCGGTCGACATTCAACAGCGTGTAGACGGATTCCATACCGGTACGCATCGAATACTCGGTTGTGAAAATGGTATCGCGGGGTGTTTCCGCAAACTGACCGATAAATGCGAAGTTGACGGCACCGTCCGGAACGATACGGGGACGGTCTTCGTTCTTACGCGGCTGGAAGAATGCATTGATATAGGGCATGAATGCCGTTGTGGTATTGCATGCATTTTTCGCAAGTTCCTCGATCCGGTCAGTCGGTACGCCGATATGATACAGCCATTCGCGGCAGACTTCCTCGCCGGTGCACTCCCGCATCGGCTTTTTGACATAGTTGCCGGGCACATCGGTATGCAATGCATATACCCAAACCAGAACCGTATTGCGATCCTGTGCTTTGAACTGAGGCTGGCGGTTGATTGTCCAGGACAGATACCAGTCGTTGACGCTGTCCTTGACCGTCACGATACCGCCCGTTGTCACTTTTCCTTCGCGCGGATCTCTCTTGCATATCTTCATGATATACTGGATGATCTCCTCATTGGAGGTTTCCACGGTTGCGCTCATCCAGTTGGTCGCTTCAAAATCTCCGCAGAAGGTGTCAGGATTTCCGTATTCACCGTGTTTTGCCTGCTTTGCGATATTTTTCCACAGATCCCACGACTCACCCACACCGTTCCGGATGCCGGACAGATCGGGCGCATGCGTCTGATCCCCATAGCAGGAAGTATCGGTGCAGCAACCGTTTGTGATAAAGACCAAATCGTCTTCCACAAGATCAATGGTCTGCTCCTGACCGTCCTTGACATAAACGATCTGCTTTGCGACCTTCTTACCGCCTTCCTCTTCAATGATTACGTTTTTGACGTCCATACCGTACTCAATACGCACACCGTGTGCTTCCAGGTACTTGCAAAGCGGAAGAATCATGCTCTCGTACTGATTGTATTTTGTAAAGCGCAGTGCAGAAAAATCGGGAAGTCCGTCAATGTGATGCACGTATCTGCAAAGATAGCGCTTCATCTCCAGTGCACTGGACCATTTCTGGAACGCAAACATGGTTTGCCAATACAGCCAGAAGTTTGTACTCCAGAAGGATTCCGGCAGAACTTCTTCGATCTTCTTGTCCTCCAGATCCTTCTCCGGTGTGATAAACAGGCGGGACAGCGCCAGTGCAGATTCTTTATCCAGCGTAAACTTTTTGTCTGTATGCGCATCCTCTCCGCAATTGACGGTTGCACGGCACAGAGAATAGTTGGGGTCATGTTTATTCAGCCAATAGTACTCGTCCAGTACAGAAACATCCGGCGTTTCAATGGATGGTACGTCACGGAATACATCCCACATTACCTCAAAGTGGTTATCCATTTCACGACCGCCGCGCATATAAAATCCCTTGGTCACATCTTTTCTGCCGTCGCAGCTACCGCCGGCAATATCCAGCTTTTCCAGAAGGTGAATGTGCTCTCCCTTCATCTGTCCGTCACGTACCAGATAAAAGGCGGCAGTCAGTCCGGCAAGCCCGGTACCGATGATATAGGCAGATTTTTTGTCCACACCCAACGGCTTCTCGGGGCGTGCAAATGATTCATAGGTTCCTGCGGAATAATACATATTTGTTCCTCCTGTATTTCTTTCGGGCTTTTCGCCTCTCACTGTCATGATTGTACCACACCCGTTCGGCTTATGCAATCAGCAGAAATCCCCCCGTGATAAAAAACCTATCACGGGGGGTTAATTTGTATAAAATTTTATCATTTCTGCCGTTTTGATAAGGCTTCAGCCGAATCTGCGGTCTGTCCGGAATCTTTCCAATGCCGAAGTCACATCTCCCTTGATAACCAATGCCAGACGATCGACCAGCTCCACGGGATCTTCTTTCATATCGTTGCCGATCCATTCCAACATCAGACCCACAAACACATATCCGTATACCTTGGCAATAAAACGCTTATCGGCTTCCAATACCTGCATGCCCTGTGCCTTTTCTTCAATCACGCCACGGATCAGTTCATCCGCAAGAGGCGCCAGATATTTTTCCACACGCTCTCTGCTGACGCAACGGTAAACATTCATGATAAAAGGTCTGTTTTCACGCACGGCAAAGAAAATCTGTACAAAACCCTGTTCCCAGGTTTCGTAAGTCTTTTTCTCATCCAACGCCTCGGACGCGTCCTGAATACAGACCCATTCCACAAGATCGTAAATATCCTTGAAATGGTAATAGAAGGTCATACGGTTAATCCCGCAGTCTTCCGTAATATCATTGATGGTAATCTTATTCAGCGGTTTTTTCAGTAACAGTTTTTTGAGTGAGGCTTCCAGTGCCTTTTTTGTAATCTGTGACATACGCATTCCTCCTTCCGTGCGGATTCATTATGGCATAAAATTATGAACCTGTTTTGAAGAACAAAACCGCTTCAGACAGACAAAATCAAAAAAAGAGAGAATCTCTCCGTCGTAAAACAGAAAAATACTCTCTTTTTGATTAACAGGGTCTCTATCCAAAAATTACACCTTGGGGATGGAGATCTTCACTTCCTTGCCGGCACGTGCAGATCTTGCAATACCGTCAAGAATTGCCTGGTTATAGATGATCTGACTGGTCGGAACCGGTGCGGGTCTGCCGTACTTGACAGCATCCAGGAAAGAGCGGATCTTCTTTTCAAACAGATTGCCGTTATCCTGAATGATCGGTACCTCATATTCCATATCCACACCGCCGATGGTCTTGTAAATCCGCATCGGACCGCCGACGGAACCGTTCCAGCAATCCGTGGACGGGATACGGAGTCCCGCTTTTGTACCCAAAATAATGGTATCGCCGGGGGTATTGATGTTCATTGCCCATGCAATGCGGAAGTCCAGGATAATCCCGCCTTCCAGACGGATAAACGCAGCGGCAAAATCATCGACGCCGAACAGTTTTGCATACTCCGGATGGTCGGGATATGTGGCGGGATCCTTGCCGAAGAAATCGCTCTTGTAACCCGTGACGGTCAAAGGCTTCGGATAACCGACGGCATTGAGCACCATGTCCAGAGAATAGCAACCGATGTCCGCAAGTGCACCGAGTCCTGCGGTACTGTCCTCAATGAAGGAAGTTCCGAAAGGTGTCGGAATGCCGCGACGGCGACCGCCGCCTGTCTGAATATAGTACACCTGTCCAAGCTCGCCGGATTCCACAATCTTTTTGATCATCTGCATATTGGCATCCAATCTCGGCTGGAATCCGATGGAAAGCACTTTGCCGCTCTCCTTTTCCGCCTTCATCACCTCGATCGCCTCATCCAGGGTCACCGTGAACGGCTTTTCAAGCAACACATTTACGCCTTTTTTCAACGCATAAATGGTCGGAATTGCGTGCTGACGGTTGTATGTACAGACCGAAACAGCATCCAGGTGCAGGGATTCGTCATCCAGCATCTCTTTGTGTGAAGCATAATCCGTTTTTACGCCTGCCACACCGTTGTCACGGAAAAATTTTGCCGCTTTGCCGGGAATCAGGTCGCAACCCGCTACCACCTCCACGTCGGGCATACGCTTATAGCAATCAATGTGTGAGCCGGCAATCCAGCCGCACCCGATGATACCGACGCGCAGTTTGCGATCAGTATCTATCTTTTCCTCAACTGCCTGGTGTGCATAATCCAGTTTTGCATCCATTTTTTCTGCCATTTTTCAATCCTCCATTTAATAATCACTGAATTGTTTCTATCAATATCCGATGGAACGCAAATAATTTCTGCTTTTTTCCGCACATTCCATCGGGGAAAGTCCCATGGACGGCTGGTCCTGTTCCACACAAAGCCACTCCGCACCGGAATCGACCGATGCACGGATAATTCCCGGCATATCCTGACAACCGGAGCCGACCGGACGGAATTCAAACGCCTGCGCAGGCGCGCTCTCCTTTTCGCTCTCCAGACCGATCAGTTCATACATATGGTCACTCTTACCGCCCGCATAATCCTTCAGGTGAACAACCGGCGTTCTGCCGCTGTATTTGCAGA
>FR890503.1:24933-30476 GCA_000433415.1 Clostridium sp. CAG:448 | reverse complement strand
GCGGGGTCCTCACCGCCGACCCGTACCCAGCAGACATCCAGTTCCGTCTGCAAAAATTCAGCGGGAACGGTCTGATACAGGACATCCAGTGCGTATTCATCCCCGATTTTGTCAAATTCAAAATCATGGTTATGGTAAAGCAACTGCATCCCCAACTTTTTTGCAACCTTGCCGAGCATCAGCGCGTTTTCCACAACACCGGCAAAGCCGTCCGTACCGGGTCTGCATTCCGGGGTCAGATACGGAATCGCCACAAAGCGGCATCCGATTTCCGCATACTGCGACAGAACTCCTTCCGGATCCGCCACCATATCGTAATAAGGAACATGCGCGGAAATGGGGACAAGACCGATTTCCTTACACATGGAACGGATTTGTGCCGGTGAATTTCCGTAAAGACCGGCAAACTCCACTCCGTCATACCCCATTTTCTTGATTTTTTCCAGCGATCCGCGAAAATCTGCCGCCGCATCATCCCGCACGGAATACAACTGAATCGCAACAGGTAAAGACATCAAGTAATTCCTCCTTAAAAAAAATCTTCTGAGATGGTTTTATTCTAAGACATTTAATGCTTTTTTTCAAGACAATCATAGGCGTAAATCGGACGTTTTTTGCTATTTCAGATACGCATACGTCATTCTGAACAGTTTTTTTTACAGCTTTTTGTGCATATCGCAAAATACAAAAATTCTTGCATTAGCCCTTGAAAGTGCGGAGAAAATATGATATAATATTATATATTACGTATATAGGGGGTGCCTGTCGAATCCACCCCTGTCTGTGCGAAGAAATACAGAAAGGAATGTCACGATGGCTTATCTTGACACCATCAACCGGGTATGGGATACGGTCAGGACGTCTATGGGCAATATCATGAACGATACTGCCGTAGATCTCTGGTTCGGCGGACTCTCCGTTACCTCCTTTGACGGCAACACAATTGTGTTTGACACCGACGAGGAGATGAAAGTCAATATCATCAACGAAAAATACCGTTCCGAGATTGAACGCCGTTTTACGGAGAATCTCGGATTTCCTGTGACCGTAGAGATGCACTTCACCGGAACCCCTGTCAGCGGCGCCTCCATGGCACGTGCGCTGCGCGGCATCACCCCGCCCGAAGAAAAGAAACCGGAACAGGAAAAAACCGGCATCGGCTCCACCATACCGCCGTTTAATTTTGATTACACCTTCGACAATTTTATTGTCGGCAGTTCCAATAAATTTGCGCATGCGGCATGCGTTGCCGTTGCGGACAGGCCTGCGATGGATTTCAATCCACTCTTCATTTACGGCCCCAGCGGAATCGGTAAAACACACCTGCTTTACGCGATTACCAACGAGATGAAAAAGAAAAAGCATGATATCTCGGTCATTTACATCAAAGGCGAAGATTTTACAAACCAGATGATCGAATCCCTCTCCAGACAGGCAATGAAGGAATTCCGCGACCGATACAGGCTTTGTGATATCCTTATGATCGACGATATTCAGTTCATCGCCGGAAAAGTCGCAACACAGGAAGAATTTTTCCACACATTCAACGCACTTTTTGAAGACAGCAAACAGATCATTCTGACCTCGGACCGACCACCGAGGGAAATCAAAACGCTGGAGGACCGACTAAAGACCCGTTTTGAATGGGGACTGATTGCGGATATCCAGCCGCCGGATCTGGAGCTCCGGGTTGCCATCATCAAAAAGAAGGCAGACCAGGCGCATATCGAAATTCCGGAAGAAGTGCTCTATTACCTGGCGGAGAATCTGCGGTCCAACATCCGTCAACTGGAAGGCGCTATCCGAAAAATGTCGGCGCGTCATTACATCAACGGTGAAGAAATCGGGATGGATATGGCACGGAGCTGCATCACCGAACTGCTCGGCGGTGCGGAACCGGTCAGTACCACCGTCGAAAAGATTTTTGCAGCCGTTTATCGGAAATACGGTATCAAGAAAGAAGAATTGATCGGAACCAAACGGAATAAGGAAATCGCACAGGCAAGACACATTACCATCTATCTGATCCGTGACATTACGGAAATGTCTTTTCCGAATATCGGCAAGATTTTTGATCGTGACCATACCACCGTGATGGCATCCATCGATGCCATCAACAAAAAAATCAACGCCACCCCTTCTCTGCGACTGGATATTGACAGCATTATCAAGGAAATCAAAGAATCCTGAAAAAAGGGCTTTTCGGGTATTTTTTCACAGGAAAAAAGAGAGGTTCTCTACAGTCTCTGCGATTGTCACAGTTTTTTGCAGACATTTTTCCATAGCTTTTCCACAGAACATAGGGCTTTTTTCCGCAAGAGAGACCTCAGAAAATTCCTTTTTTTACCGTTTTCCACACAATCAACATCCGAAAAGTCAGAAAAAAGAAAAACGACATCCGCGGGAATGACGGGAAAAATTTCAGAACGACATGCGGATGCGTGTTTTCGGAAAAGGGGAAAGGAATTTTTTCCACAGGGTTTCCACAGAAAAAATATGCGTATTTACTTTTTATTTCCTTAAATAAATGTCGTATGTTTTTCTCACAGTTTCCACCGTGCCTGCTACGACTCAAAATAAAGTAATATCTCATTCTTTTGCTCTTTCGCGCGCGAAGCGCATCCCGCAAAGAGGGCGGCAGAGGAAACGGAGTTTGTCAGAATAAAAATGCCTCCGGTTACGGTCACCGATTACCGAACCCGGAAAAAATCAGAAAGGATCTCTTACAAGGGTAAGAGTTAACAGTCAAAATGAAAATTTTATTTAACCGCCAGGAACTGTCCAATGTGATCACGCCGCTTTTGTGCGCGGTCGGCAAATCCACCAATGCGTCCACAGAAGGGATTCTGTTGGAAGCAACCGAGCAGGACAGCTGCATCATGACAACCTATGACCTTGAAAAAGGAATTCGTATTACGGTACCGTGCCGGGTGGAAGAACCCGGAAAGTGCATCATCAACGCCAACAAATTCAGCCAGACAGTCCGTGTCATGGAAGGAGACGAGATTGAGCTGAGCGTTAGCGAAAAAATGATTGCCAATATCGTTTGCGGAACCTCTTCTCACAAAATGAATGCGCTCAGCGCCGAAGATTTCCCGGAAATTCCCCGTTTGTCCGGCAACAACGGCTTTATTCTTTCCCAGGCAACCCTGAAAAAGATGTTTGCAAAGGTTTCTTTTGCGATGGGAATCAATGACCAGCGCGCCGTCCTGAACGGTTGTTATGTCAATATCACACAGGACCGTCTGGAAATGGTATCCTGTGACAGCTTCAAGCTTGCAAAATGCAGTGCGACGGTACAGCCGGAAAAAATCAGTAACGAAGCCATTGATTTCCGGTTTATTATCCCTTCCAAAACGGTCAATGAGCTTTGCCGGCTCTTGTCCGACGACGAAGAAGAAAAGGTGACTGTTTATGTCAGCCACAAAAATGTAGTACTGCAGACGGAAAAGCTGATTATTTTCTCCCGTCTGATCAACGGCGATTATATCGACTACAACCGTTTCATTATTCATACACACAAGATCAGTATCGAAGTCAACCGGCAGCACCTGCTTTCCGCGCTGGAACGTGCGGCGCTGATTACGGAAGATAAGGTGGCGGGTGCG
The DNA here is from genome assembly GCA_000433415.1 of Clostridium sp. CAG:448. Lineage (GTDB taxonomy): Bacteria > Bacillota > Clostridia > Oscillospirales > CAG-272 > CAG-448. The sequence continues at coordinate 26,868 of FR890503.1, read as the reverse complement.
GTCAAATCGTATGTCAAACTCCGCATTGAGGGGGATTTGCTGAAGGTTCTCGCGGATTCCGCATATGGCAGTACCTATGATGAGGTTCCTGTCACCCACGAGGGCGAGGATCTGCTGATTGCATTCAGCAACAGATACCTGATGGAATGTATGCGCGCATCCGATGCGCAGAATCTGCGGATTGACCTTTCTTCCCCCTTGGCAGGAATCAACATTCAGCCCGCCGATGCGGAAAAAAATGAAGAGGAAGAGGAATTTTTCATGCTTCTTCCCGTTCGGATCAAGGAGTAAACAGGCCCTTTTATGCGCTGCGAACAAATCCGTGTTGAAAATTTCCGCAACATCGAAAAAGCATCCCTGACGTTCGGTCCCGGGGTTAATGTGCTGATTGGAAACAATGCGCAGGGAAAAACAAATCTGCTGGAAGCAATTTACTATACGGCACTCGGACGCAGTTTCCGGCAGGCGCATGACGGAGATATGCTGCGGTTCGGGAGCGCGTATGCCTGTCTGTCCAATGATTTTTCGGATTCCTTGCGCAGACAGAATATTACCATGCGTTTTACCGGGGACCGCAGGCGGCGCCATGTGGAGCAGAACCGGGTCAGAATTGAAAAAATGTCGGATGTCGTGGGTGTTTTCCGTGTCGTGCTGTTTTGCCCGGAGCATCTTTCCCTGATTAAGGACGGACCGGGAATCCGGCGCGGGTTTATGGATGTTGCGCTTTCTCAGCTTTATCCGCTCTATCTGCAATCTCTGCAAAGGGCAAGCCAGATTCTCAAGCAACGCGGAAAGCTTTTGCGGGATGCGGCGTCGGACCGCAGTGTGTTTGAAAAAACCGGTGAATTTTGGTCCTTACAGTTTGCACGTGAGTGCGCACTCATTTCTTCCTATCGCGCGGCATATATCCGGAAGATTTCCGGGTACGTGGCAGAGATTTTCGGAGAGATGACGGATCAGAAAGAGATTCCGCAGATTGTTTACCGCAGCAGCAGCGGTCTTGCGGCAGAGGAAATCGAGGACACCGGTCGGGTGGAAAAAAAGTATATTTCCCTTTTGACAACGCGCACAGACCGGGAAATTTTTGCGGGAGCCACGCTTTGGGGAATTCACAGGGACGACATGGAAATTCTTCTCAACGGCAATCCGGCGCGGATTTTTGCCTCTCAGGGGCAGCAAAGATCGCTGGCGTTGGCTTTGAAACTGAGCGAGGGGGAAATTTGCCGCGAAAAGTGCGGGGGAGATTATCCGGTTTTTCTGCTGGATGATGTGCTTTCCGAGCTGGATGCGGAAAGGCAGTCTTATCTGCTCTGTAGAACAGGCGGCAAACAGGTCATCATGACAACGTGTGATTTCGGTGCCGCGGAAAACAAAAATATTCCGGACGCGCATCTGATTCGTGTAGAGAACGGATGCTATACGGAAGTGAAGGAAGGTACAGGGTGTGTATCTGCACGTTGGCAACAGTAAAAATATAAGAATCCGCGATATTGTCGCAATTTTTGATTCGGATACGGCGACCGTATCCGCAATCACGCGAAAATATCTTGCCGGCGCGGAAAAAAAGGGTCTTGTGGAGGCAGCAAAGGATGAAATTCCGAAATCGATGATTCTGTACCGTGAAGGGACGGAATATCGGATCTGCTTTTCCCAGATTTCCAGCATGGTTCTGTGCGGCAGAATGAAAACAGTCAATGATTGAGTAATAATAAAGAAGGTATCGGTTCATGGCAGAAATACAGGAAACAAACAATTACAGCGAAAACGAAATACAGGTTCTGGAAGGTCTGGAAGCGGTGCGAAAGCGCCCCGGTATGTATATCGGGACAACTTCCGTGCGCGGGCTGCATCACTTGGTCTACGAAATTGTAGACAACTCCATTGATGAGGCGCTTGCCGGTTATTGCGATAAAATTACTGTCACCATCAATCCGG
>FR890503.1:11926-24877 GCA_000433415.1 Clostridium sp. CAG:448 | reverse complement strand
GCATTCCTGCGGGAATTCATCCAAAAGAAGGCATTCCGACCCCGGAAGTGGTTTATACCATTCTGCATGCGGGCGGTAAATTCGGCGGTGGCGGATATAAAATTGCCGGCGGTCTGCACGGTGTGGGCGCATCCGTTGTAAACGCGCTTTCGGAATGGCTGGAGCTGGAAGATTATGTGGACGGCAAAAAGTATACGGAGCGTTTTGAACGCGGCAATGTGGTGCGTCCGTTCCGGTGCGAGGGAGATTCCCCTGCCTATCCGCATGGGGTGCGTGTGACATTCAAGCCGGATCCCACTATTTTTGAGGAAACTGTATTCAGCTATGATATTCTGCTGGATCGTCTGCGGGAGCAGGCATTCCTGAATGCGGGGGTTAGAATTGTTCTTGTTGATCTGCGCCACCCGATTCCCGCCGAAGAGGTTGAAGGGTTTGCGGATGGGGAAAATAATGTGCATCCCGGAAAAGACGAAAACGGAAACGACGTGTACTATCCGGAAACCGATCTGAAATATGAGGGCGGTATCGTCAGTTTTGTCGAGTATCTGACAAAGAAAAAATATGCCGAACCGATTCACCCGGACGTAATCTACATGAAGGGAGAGAAGGACGGCAGCATTGTGGAAGTGGCATTTCAGTACAATGACAGCTACGATGAATGCCTGATGACTTTTGCAAACAACATGTACACGGTTGAGGGCGGTACGCACGAGACCGGATTCAAGACGGGGTTGACCCGCGTTCTGAATGATTACGCGCGCAAGGCAGGCATTCTCAAGGCGAGCGACAAAAATCTTTCCGGTGAGGATGTCCGTGAAGGAATTGTTGCGGTTGTCAGTGTAAAACTGGAGGACGCACAGTTTGAAAGCCAGACGAAGGCAAAACTCGGAAACTCTTTTATCCGTGTGCTGGTTGACAATGTGGTTGATCAGAAGTTTGAAGAGTATCTGGAGGAAAATCCCGCAAGCGCTAAGGTGATCATCGAAAAGGCACTGACGGCTTCGCGCGCACGGGAAGAAGCGAGAAAAGCAAGAGAAACGGCGCGCAAAGGAATCCTGAAGGGTTCTTCCCTGCCCGGAAAACTGGCAGACTGTCAGGAAAAAAATGCAGAACTGACAGAACTGTACCTGGTGGAGGGAGATTCCGCAGGCGGTTCCGCAAAGCAAGGGCGCGAATCCCGCTTCCAGGCGATTCTTCCCTTGCGCGGTAAGGTTTTGAACGTTGAAAAAACGCGTGTCGACAAAGTTTACTCCAACGCATCGCTGATTCCGATCATTCAGGCGCTCGGATGCGGCATCGGGGATGAATTTGATATTACAAAACTCCGTTACGGAAAAATCATCATTATGGCGGATGCCGATGTGGACGGATCCCATATCCGAATTCTGATTCTGACCTTCTTCTTCCGTCATATGCGCAAATTGATCGAAGAGGGACATGTTTACCTGGCACAGCCGCCTCTTTACAAGGTATACAGACGCTCCGGCGGAAAGCAGCTCAATGAACGTTACGCTTACTCGGATGAAGAAAGAGACCAATATATTGCTGAGCTTGGCGGAACCAACGTGGAAGCAGACCGTTATAAGGGTCTTGGAGAAATGGATTATGAGGAATTGTTTGAAACAACCATGAATCCGGAGCGCAGAACCATTTTGCGGGTAACGATTGAGGATGCAATCAAGTGTGATGCCATCTTCTCGCTTTTGATGGGAGACAAGGTAGATCCCCGGCGCGAATTTATTGAGACCAATGCCAAATTCGCGGAAAATCTGGATATCTGACCGTTTCTGACATTTTTTACACATGCTTTTTTCCACAGTCTGTGGAAAAGTCTGTGTAAAACACAAACAGAAAACCGAAAAAGAAGGAAGGGGAGCAATGAAATTCCTGAAAAACAAGGTTTTGATCGCTTTTTGCACCGTTGCTCTGGCACTCACCATTTTCCTCTCTGTTTTTTCCATAATGGGGCTGACGCCGTATATTTCAGGGGCGGTGAATGCGGTTTGTACGCCGTTTCAATGGTGCGTGAGCAAGGTAAAGAGTGGTTTTTCCGGTTTTTCTGCGTATTTTTCCTCAGTTGAGGAATTGCAGAAGGAAAACCGGGAACTGAAAGAAGAGATGCAGTCTTTGCGTGCGGAGCTTGACAGACAGAAATATGCGACGGAAGAGAATGTTGCGCTCAGGCGTTATATGCACATTGCTGTGGAAAACACTTCCTACCGTTTTGCGGATGCGCAGGTGATCGCGCGGGAATCCGAGGGGTATATGACTGTGTTCAAAGTGGACAAGGGAAAAAAAGACGGAATCCGCGAAAAAATGGCAGTGATTACGGAACAGGGTGTGGTCGGTTATGTTTCCTCAGTCAGTGAATTTACCTGCAAAATTACGGCAATTATTGAAACGGGCACCTCGGTCGGCGCTTATATCCCGGTAAGAGGTGCATACGGTATCCTGCAGGGAACCTACAACGATAAAGCAGACGGAGTGGCAAGGATGTCCTATGTGGATGAGAATGCCGTTGTGTATGTGGGGGATGCCGTTTATACGAACGGAGACGGGAGCGTGTATCCGCGCGGGCTTCTGATCGGCAGTGTGTCAGAGGTCGGTCATGACGCATATTCACGCACATTGCGTATCACGGTCCGTCCTGCCGTTGATTTTGAGAATATTGACCGGGTGATGATCCTGACCGATTTTACGGTGGAAACAGAACAGGAAACATCCGAAGCCGGAACGGAACAGGCATCATGAAAAAACAAAAAATCAGTCATGACCGCACCGAAATTTTTTTTGTGTTGCTTTTGTGTGTTGTGGCACTGTTTCTGATCAGTGTGCAGACCGCATTTCTTTCGCCGCTGCGTCTTTTCGGAGGGGTTCCGGATCTGATGCTGGCATTTACGGTTTCGGTCGGATTGTTCAGAGGTGAAAAATACGGCGGAGCATTCGGCATTTTTGCAGGTGTTCTGAGTTATGCTGTCGGTGGCGGCGGTGTGACAATTCTGCCGCTGTTCTATATGCTTTGCGGCTACTTTGCACCGGTTTGCCAAGCCCTTTTGCCGGCAAATTCGTTTCTTTCGCGTGCCGCAATCTGTGCAGGGTCGTGTATTGCGGATATGTTTGCTTTACTGATCGGCGCGGTTCTCCGGTTGGGAGAATTCAGTCTTTCCGTGTTTTTTGTCCGTGAAATGCTTCCGGCGCTTTGTCTGACAGCTTTGTTTTTTCCTGCGGTTTTCTTCCTTCTTCTGCCGATTTGCAGAATAGGGTTAAAGCGACAATAATGCGTTTACAGAATATGGGTATGGTCTGATTGCAGAAAAACATACCGTTTACATAACTATTTCAATATCAATCCCCTTTCCGGCAAACGGAACGGGACGAAAGGCAAAAAAGTGAGTAAGAAGAATAACAGAGAAATCGACAGTATTGTATTTGAAAATCAGAAAATCGTCGATGTCGGTATCGAAAAAGAGGTCAGAAAATCTTTTATCGAATATGCCATGTCGGTGATTATTGCGCGTGCGCTTCCCGATGTACGCGACGGTATGAAGCCCGGTCAGCGCCGCATTATTTATACGATGTATGAGGATCATCTGACACAGGACCGTCCGTATTGCAAGTCCGCAACAACCGTCGGTGCCGTGCTGGGTCGTTACCATCCGCACGGAGATTCCTCCGTATACGGTTCCATGGTTCGCATGGCGCAGGATTTCAATATGCGCTACACGCTGATTGACGGAAAAGGAAACTTCGGTTCGGTGGACGGCGACCCGCCTGCCGCATATCGTTATACCGAGGCGAGACTGGAGAAAATCGCGAATGAGCTGACGCGGGATCTGGACAAGGATGTTGTCAACATGATTCCGAACTTTGACAACCGTCTGCGGGAACCCGAAGTGCTTCCCTCCCGTTTTCCGAACCTTTTGGTCAACGGCAGTATGGGAATTGCCGTAGGTATGGCAACCAATATCCCCACGCATAACCTGGGTGAGGTCATTGATGCCACTGTGTACCGTATGGATCATCCGGAATGCTCGATTTTTGATCTGATGCAGTTCATTAAGGGTCCGGATTTCCCGACTGCTGCGACCATTTACGGAACCAACGGTATCAAAGAAGCTTATCTGACCGGTAAGGGACGTGTCAATGTACGCGCGAAGGCAGAGGTCGAAGAGGACAAGCGCCGCATTATTGTGACGGAAATTCCCTACGGTGTCAACAAAAGTATGCTGTGTGCCGCAATTGCCGATCTGGTCAAGGACAAGCGGATTGAAGGCATTACCGATATCCGTGACGAGTCCGGACGAAATGGTATGCGGATTGTTATTGAGTATAAGCGCGAGGCAAACGGGCAGATTATTCTGAATCAGCTCTACAAATATTCGCAATTGCAGGATACCTGTGCCATCAATATGCTGGCAATTGTCAATAACGAGCCCAAGACCATGAACCTTGCGCAGATTCTGGATTATTATATTGCACACCAGGAAAGCGTGATTGTGCGCCGCACGCAGTTCGATCTGAATGCAGCGTTGCACGATGCGCATATTTACGAGGGCTATAAGCTTGCTATTGACAACATTGACGAGGTGATCAATATCATCCGTTCTTCTCCCGACCAACCGACCGCAAAGATCAACCTGATGAAACGGTTTGATGGGACAGCGACCGATGACGGATCCGCAGGGGCACTGAATCTGGAGGCTTTTGCAGCCGAGGAAAATCCGAGCCTTTCGGAAGAACAGGCACAGGCAATCGTTTCCATGACGTTGGGACGCCTGTCCGGTTTGGAACGTAAGAAGATTGAGGACAAGCTGGCGCAACTGGAGGCGGCAATCACCGAGTACAGAGCAATTCTTGCGGATATGAACAAGGTCAAGGAAATCATCAAAAACGAAATGCTTGAGATCAAGGAAAAATTCGGAGATGCCCGCCGCACACGCATTGAAGAAGCAGAAGACGATATTGTCTTAGAGGATCTGATCGAAAAGCACAACTGTGTGATTACCATGACGCACGCCGGCTATATCAAACGTCAGCCCGCGTCGGTCTATACCGCACAGGGACGCGGCGGCAAGGGTGTGATCGGAATGGCAACCAAGGAAGAGGACTACATCGAAAAGGTGCTGTCCGTGCATTCGCACTCTACTTGTCTGCTCTTTACCAACACGGGTCGTGTGCAGGCAATGCGTGCGTTCCAGATTCCGGAGGCGGGCAGAACTGCCAAGGGATCCAATCTGGTCAACTTGATGCAGTTGGAGCCGGAGGAGAAAGTGACCTCCATGATCGCGGTCAACGGATTCTCGGACGACCGGTATCTGACGATGGTTACACGGAACGGTGTCATCAAACGTACTCTGCTTTCCGATTATGCATACCAGCGTAAGGGCGGAAAAATCGCGCTGGCGCTTGATGAGGGCGATGAGCTGGTATTCGTTACCTGCACGGGAAAAGAGCCCGTAGACCTGATTATTGCCACCCACAACGGCTGTGCGGTGCGGTTTACCGTTGACGATGAGAGCGTCAGACCCATGGGAAGAACCGCACGCGGTGTGCGCGGTATCAGCCTGCGTGATGATGACTATGTTGTGGGCGTGACACAGGTGACCGAAGGAAAGATGCTGATTACCATTACGGAGAACGGCATGGGCAAGCGGACGGACTTCGACGATTTCCGTCAGATGCGTCACCGCGGCGGTTTTGGTGTTACCTGCCACAATCTGAGTGAAAAGACCGGAAAGCTTGCCGGTATCAACGCGGTTGCAGAGGGCGATGATCTTTTGATGATCACCGATTCGGGTACGGTGATCCGTACCAATGCAGGGTCTATTCCCGTTTATTCCCGTTCGGCATCCGGTGTTATTGTGATGCGTTTGCAGCCGGGACAAAAGGTAGCAAACTTCACCTGCATTACCTATGAGCAAATGGAAGAAGACCGCAAGGATTACGGTGACGAGGATGTACAGGACGAGGAACCGGATGCGGGCAATGAAGAAGGCGATACGGATGCAATTCTTCTGACGGACGAAGAACTGGAAGGTTTGGCACCGGCAGATGAAGAAAATACCGATGCCAGTGAGGAAGAACCGGACAATGTACCGGATCCGGAGCAGGAATAAAGGAATGAAAAAGAAACAGACAATTTTGATTACAACCGTTGCTTTATTGATTTCTTTGCTGGTTCCCTTCTTTTCCTCCTGCGGTGTGTATAATCCGCCGCCGCTTTCCGATGTCTATGAGCGTCTTGTATACCTGATCGAAGGTTCACAGGATGTCAATACCTTTCTTTTCGGTGAGGGATTGCCGGTTTATGAGGTCGGATCCGAATATGCGGATGTCAACATGATTTATTACGGAATGAGCAATCCGGCGGATGCGTATGTGTCGACACACGCAAAGTTCCTCACCATAGAGGACATGAAGGATGCCAGCGCGAAGTACTATGGCAGTGAATACCTTGCGGCAGTGTCCGATACCTGTTTTGTCGGCGTTGCTTCCGGGGACACGGTTTTGCCGGCTCGTTATTCGGATAACGGAAAATGGCTCTCGCAGTCGTTGTCTGTCAAGCCGTTGATTCACGGGAGACGTGTGTATGACTATGCGACGATGGAAATTGTCAAGCCGAGCTCCAATCAGTATCTTTTTGTTTCAATCGAATCCTATACGGAGGAGCATCCGGATCAGCGGGTTGTTTTTACCCTGTCTTTTGTGTGGGAAAACGACAACTGGTATCTGAATGCGCCGTCTTACTGAAAACAAATAAACAAGAACGCTGTGCCGGATGCATTGATGCATCCGGCACAGCGTTTGGTATGGGGAAAATCGTCTCAGTGGATTCTTGTGCCGACCGGGACACTGTCATCAATAAAAATGACTTTGCAGCCGCAGGCGGTGTTGGTGGCGGCGAGAAGCATGCCCTGAGAATTGACATTGCAGATACGGTTGGGCTTCAGGTTTGCCACAACGATGATTTTTTTACCGATCAGGGATTCGGGCGTGTATTCCGCTTTGATGGAGGACATGATGACACGTTCCCCAATGCCGTCATCCAGCGTCAGCTTCAGGCAGGCATTGGATTTGCGCAACGTTTCTGCCTTGAGAATTTTGCAGACACGCATATCCACGGTATTGAACTGGTCGATGGTAATCTGTTCCGCGACGGGCTGTACAGGGTCTGCTTCCCCACGCGGTGCCTCGGGCGCTTTTTCCACAGGGCAGGCGGCTGTCTCCGTTGCGGTTTCCTGTGCAGCCTTGGCGGCGGCTTCTGCGGCAGCGGCGAGATCTGCTGCTTTTTCTTCTTCCGTCTGTGCCGTGGAGAAGTCCAAAAGCGGCAGATAGCGGGCAGGATCGATCGCATACAAGAACAGATACAGGCGCGGACCCTGTTCTTTTCCGATCAGGAGCTTGTAAACGGTCTTGAAAAAGTTCCCCTGTACCGTGCGCAGTTCCTTCTGATCGGTGATTTCCGGGAAGACCTTCTTTGGAATATCGTACAGTGCGGTATTCAGCTCATCCAGTGTATAGCCGCCCTTTGCGATATAGTCGTGCAGAAGTGCAATCTCTTGTTTTTCCTGTGCCTCTAATGTGTTGAAAATCTCAAAATTCCGCGTTGCGCGCAAATGGTTGACCTGATCCGGCGCGCACTCCTCCAGCCAGTATTTGGCACGGTCCAGGCGGTCGGAGAACTGTGCGTAGGTATAGGGCATATTGATCTTGCGGAATACGGTTTCCAGCATGGGAATATTGAAATCCACGATGGAGCCGAGCTGTACAAGCAGTCCCATGGGAACGGTTTCCACCGTTCTGCCCGGAATCTCGCAGTTATACATGATTGCCTGTGTTGCAGGGTTTGCTTTTCCGGCGCGGCAATCATTCAGCATCTTATCAAACTCGAAGTATTGACGCAGAATACCGTCGTCAAAACAGAAATCAAACGCCTTGGTGGGCTCGGTTTTGGAGTACAGCCACAAAATGATTTCGGGCTGATACAGGCGAAGCAGGGCATCAGGCGTCAGATTCAGACCTGAGGAGCCTGACATTTTTCCGGTCAGTCCCTTGATGCCGATAAATTCGTACCCTTGGAAGATCGGTGCTTCGTAGTCAAAGACCTTTTTAGAGATCAGGCGTGCATTCTGATAAGAACCCGTGGGGGAGGCATGATCCTTTCCGCCCGGCTCAAAATCAACGCCTTCATACATCCAGCGCATTGCCCAGTCGGGTTTCCATCCCAGTTTGCAGTCAAAATTCTCCATGAAATTGAAATGTCCCGTGTGACCGCAACGGCAGGTATAGTCCGCTTCGGTGCAGTCTTTGGAGAGTGCTGTGATGGTGGTAAAATCGGTGTGGCATACCGGGCAGAAGATGGTGGCAGGATAATAATTCTCCCGCTCACTTGCGGACTGAGCCGCCTGTTCTTCGGGGGTCTTGTCCGGATCTTTGGTTTTGAAGGAATCCAGAATGTCAAAAATCTCACCGCGGTGCCGCAGGGCGTGGATCAGATGATCTCTGTATTTTCCGGAACGGTACATCTCCGCCTGGTAACGGTAGTCCATCTGAATGCCGAATTTTTCCATGGATGCAATGAATTCCGCCTCAAAATGTTTGGCATAATTTTCGTGGCAGCCCCACGGATCAGGGATATCCACATAGGGGCAGCCGATATATTTGTCGTAAGTGTCGCCGACCTTTTCGCGCACGTTGACCGGAATTTTGCGGCAACGGTCATATTCATCCCAGGAAAAGAGTAAACGTGCCCGTTTTCCCATTTTTTGCAGCGCTTTCACTACAAAAAGACTGGTGGCAATATCCCGGAAATTACCGATATGGATGGAACCGGAGGGGCTGATTCCCGCGGCGCAGACGTACTCCTCTTTGGAAGGATTCCGTTCAATGACTCGTTTTGCAATTTCTTCTGACCAATGCATGGGCTTGTCTCCTTTTCAGATATATGGGTTATAAGGAGAACAAATGTTCGGAACATGTGTTCGGAACGTATGTTCTTCTTTCCGCTTTCTTCCTGCGGCGGTAAATTCTTTATCGTATATTATGAACCGACCGAACGAAACTAATAAGGAACCTTGGAAGAAAGGAGTATACTTCAATGGTGGTAATGGATCGGATTGCACTGATCATCGCTGTGATCGGTGCGTTGAACTGGGGAAGCATCGGATTGTTCCGATTTGATATTGTTGCCTGGATTTGCGGCGGACAGGGTGCCATCCTCAGCCGTATTATCTATACGGTGGTAGCGCTTGCAGGCATCTGGTGTATCTCTTTGATTGCACGCGCAAAGGATGCCTTTGAACAGCCGGAGGACACGATTTAAGAAAACGCGTGCCGCAAGGCGGTACCACTTCCCTTTTTGCAAGCGGCAATTTGCGAAATGAAAGGTGTACGGCTTGCAAAAGGCATGTCCGGATCAGGCAATGACAGTTTCTGATCGTTTTTCTATGCGGTTCTGTTCCGCCTGCCTTGATCGGCAGACGGAACATTTTTTATGCTACATTTCCGCGCGTTTCTTTTCGCATGCGGACAGAAACGAACGAAAGATGGCGGCGTGCTCCGGACAGGTTGCCTGCGCAATTTCCGGATGCCATTGGACGGCGAGTAAATAAGGGTGTGTGGTGTCGCTCACCGCCTCAATACAACCGTCCTCTGCAACGGCATTGACGCAAAGCGGGGCCGCTACACGCTTGATGGCTTGATGGTGGTAGGTATTGACCATTGCGGTTTCGGATTGCCAGAGGGCGGCAAGCGGTGTCTCCGGCAGTACCCGTACCTTTTGGGGGCAGACCAGCGTATTCCCTTCAAATTTGCTTTGATGGTGGTGATCAAGGTGCTGGTAGAGCGAACCGCCCAGTGCCACATTGATCAGTTGAATACCGCGGCAGATGCCGAGAATCGGTTTTTTTGTCGGGTAGACGGCACGGAACAGTGCCAGCTCAAAGGCGTCGCGGCTGTCATCAATTTCAACGCTGTCAAACTGAACCTGTTCGCCGTAATAGGCGGGATTTACGTCAACACCGCCCGCAAACAAAAATCCGTCAAACGCATCCCGATAAAAAGCGATCCGCTCCGAGGATGCGTCGCGTTGCAGAAGCACCGGAACGGCGCCTTGGGCAAGAAAAGCGAGCAGATAATTGTCACTCATGCTGATTCTGCCGTCTGCATATGAGGTTGTGATACCGATATAAAGTGGACGTTTCAATTGTGTGCTCCTTTTCGTATTATACAAACAGACCGATGAAATTATCCAGAAGCTGCAGCATTTCCGGAATGATGAAGCAGACGAACAGTGCCAGAACGATACATCCGATAAAAACAAACAGGAAAGTTCTCCATCCGGTACCGGTTTTATCGAATTTGACCTCTGCCGCGTAGGTGTCATCTTTGTCGATATAAAAACGGTCGGTGTCAAAATTCATGGGGTACCGCGGCATGCGTTCCCGCGCTTCCGGATCAGGCTGCGCATTCCAATAGGATTCTTCTCCTACGCAACGGACAAATTTACGCAGAATATGTCCGGAGCGCAGATTACTCCTGATTGCGGCGCTGCGCCGGTATCCCAATTCCTCCAATGTTTTGGCATTTTGGGGATCGGTGCAGCCGTCGCGGATCAGTTTTCGGACAAAGCCGCCGTATTTGCGGCGATCAAATGCCGATGCAATGGTTGCAAGGAAAATGCCGATGCACACTCCCAGTACAACCATACGGACTGTGACAATTCCTCTGTTGCTCAAAGAAAGATGTTCGTACTGATTGATATCAACCGTAAACCAGTTGTCCTTGATATACTCCCAAAGTTCCTCCCAGACAGACTGTCCGGCAAGCAGCGCGGAAGTGCACAGGAATGAGAACATGTGTTTTCCTTTCTCCGCAGAGAGCGGGTTTTTGTCATCTTCTTTTTTGTTGCTTTTTTATTACTTGCGAATGACATCAATGCCGAGATACTTTTTCAGGCAATCCGGTACATTGACGGAGCCGTCCGCATTCTGGTTTTGCTCGACCAGTGCCGGGAAAATCCGGGAGGTTGCCAGGCCGGAGCCGTTAAGGGTGTGGACAAATTCAATCTTGCCATTTGCACGTCTGACACGCATCATGCCGCGTCTTGCCTGGTAGTCGCGCGCGTTGGAAACAGAGGAAACCTCTTTGTATCCGTGCATGGAGGGAATGCTGATTTCGATATCATAGGTGCGTGCCATGGATGCGGAGCAATCCTCTGCGGCAAGCTTAACGGTGCGGAAGTGGAAGCCAAGACCCTTGACCAGATTTTCTGCGTTTGTGACCAACTCCTCAAATGCCTCATCGCTTTTTTCAGGCAGGGTGTACTGCACCATTTCCACTTTGTTGAATTGGTGCCCGCGGACCATACCGCGTTCATCCGCACGGTAAGAACCGGCTTCGCGGCGGAAGCAGGGTGTATAAGCGATATACTTTTTGGGCAGATCCGCTTCCGTCAGAATCTCATCTCTGTGCAGAGAAACCAGTGCGGTTTCTGCCGTCGGGAGCATGAACCTGCGGCGCTCGTCGCCTTCCTGCTGTTCCAGCCAGTAAACCTCATCTTTGAATTTCGGAAACTGTCCGGCAGTCTGACCGCATTCATAACTGAGCATATGCGGAACCAACATAAACTGATACCCGTTTCCGATGTGGAAATCAATGAAATAATTCAGAATTGCCCATTCCAGACGGGCACCGATGCCGGAATAGACCCAGAATCCGGAGCCGGACAGCTTTGCACCCCGTTTGTAATCAATCAACCCCAGATCCGTGCAAAGATCCACGTGGTTTTTGGGTTCAAAATCAAATGTGCGCGGCTCGCCGAAATAACGCAGCGGCTGATTGTTTTCTTTTCCGCCCGGCAGCAGATCACGGTCGGGCAGATTGGGCAGACCCAGCATCCAGCCGGTCAATTCTGTCTCCACCTGTGCCAATTGGGTGTCCAATTCTTTTGCGGAAGCGGAAAGCTCTTTGAGTTTTGCAAAAATCGGAGCCGTATCCTTCCCTTCTTTTTTGTACTGCGGAACCAATTTTGTCTCGCGGTTCTGATCTGCCTTGATCTGTTCTGTCTGTGCAATGATTTCACGGCGTTTGCTATCCAGAGCAATGATCTGCGTGATGTCTTCGTGTGCATCTTTTCCCTTCATTGCAAGGCGGTCAATGACCTCCTGCGGGTTTTCTTTGATATATTTGATGTCAAGCATGATTTGTTTCCTTTCTGCTTTCTCGATAAAATCGTTTATTATGATTCTTCGGAATCCGGGAAAATATCGTCTCCGCAGATCTGACGAAGCAGTGCTTCCAGATCTTCGTCGGAGTCAAAGGTAAGTTCGACGGTTTTTTTGCGGTTTGTCATATGAATTCGAATCTTTCGACCAAGTGATTTCATGGCGCGGGATTCGATTTCCTTCATATACACGTTCTTTTGCGTGGCAGGCGTTTCCTCATCTTCTTCGTCGTGCCCACTCTTGTTGTTATAAAAACGAACCAGGTGTTCCGTATCACGCACGGAAAGGTCCTTGGCAATTACTTTCTGTGCAACCGGCATCATATCTTCTGCGGCGTTCAAGCCGAGAATGGCACGTGCGTGTCCGGTGGAGAGGGTTCCGTTCTTCAAGAGAATCAGGATTTCATCCGGAAGATCCAAAAGACGAAGCATATTGGCAACTGCCGAACGGCTTTTGCCCGCTTGCTTTGCTACCTGTTCCTGTGTCATGGAGAAGCGTTCCATGAGTGCGCTGTAGGCAAGCGCTTCTTCAACCGGGTTGAGATCCTGACGTTGCAGGTTCTCAATCAGCGACACCTGCGCTACTTTCATGTCATCGCCGGTGACAATGACGGCAGGGATCATGGTAAGACCCGCCATTTTCGAGGCGCGCCAACGACGTTCTCCTGCAATAATCTCATACGTTCCCGGCGCATTTACATTTTCACGAACAATAATCGGCTGGTATA
>FR890503.1:0-11919 GCA_000433415.1 Clostridium sp. CAG:448 | reverse complement strand
AATAATCGGCTGTAATACACCGTGTTCCGCAATCGAATCGGCAAGAGACTGCAACTGCTGCTGATCAAAATCCTTTCGCGGCTGATCGGATCGCGGCTCAATGTCCGCAATCCGCAATTCGGTATTGGTTTCGCCTTTGCTTTCAATGATGTTATCGTCAAGCAGAGAATAAAAATCTCTGCCAAGTCCGCTTTGCTTCTTTGACATGTGATCCCTCCTCAAATTCTGCTTGCAAATTCACGCGCCACGGATAGGTACTGTTCGGCCCCCTTTGAACGCTTGTCGTGGTAATAGACCGGCATTCCGAACCCCGGCGCCTCGGATAATTTGACGTTTCTTGTGATTTTGGTCTGGAAAAGCTTGTCCGCATAGTGCTTTTTCAATTCATTCGTCACCTGAAGTGTGAGAAGCAGGCGTTCGCTGTACATCGTCAGCAGAATGCCCGTCACACCGAGCGACGGATTGAATTTTTGCCGGATTCGGCTGACGGTTATCATCAACTGCGAAAGTCCTTCCAGTGCGTAAAATTCACATTGCATGGGGATGATTACTCCGTCGCTTGCCGACATTGCGTTGATGGTCAGCATGCCAAGAGAGGGGGGGCAGTCAATGATAATATAGTCAAACTGATTCCGAATCTGGTTTAGCGCATTACGCATGATGTAGACGTTCTCGTCTTCAACCTTGAAAAGATTAAATTCGGCATTCGCCAAAGATGTATTTGCGGGAATAATCGATAAATTTTTGTATGGTGTTGTTACGACGGATTCTGCAGGAGTTGCATCACCCATCAGAACATGATAGATTGTTTTGCTTAAGGAACGCTTGGCGATACCTACGCCGCTGGTTGCATTGCCCTGCGGATCGAGGTCGATCAGAAGCACCCGATAGCCAAGGATTCCGAGAGAGGCGCCCACATTGACCGCGGAAGTGGTTTTTCCGACGCCGCCCTTTTGATTGGCAAATGAAATTATTTTTCCCAAAGCCATTATACCTCCGTATACAGGTTTGTATTCATTATATCACATCAATCCCACAATTACAAGAGGTTCTTACAAAAAAGATTGGTTTCCGCTTTCAGATTTGTATGTTTTGTTTCACGTGAAACATCTGCCTTTGTTGGAAATGTTTCACGTGAAACAATGGGCGGCAAGTAAGCAAAACAATAAAAAAGTTTCACGTGAAACACGCATTTCTGCGACGATGTTTCACGTGAAACATGCAAATTATAAATGTTTCTTTTTGATTTGCCCAAATGCACGCGGGTATTGAAGTGGCGTTGAACTTATCTTGCGAACAACGAGCAGATTCCGCTGTTCCGTGGCACCGTGCGGCAGACGCAAGGATGCAGATTGTATATCCTCGATATTTCCGCCGAGAATTTTGATTGCGTTCTTGGCTTCTTTCAATTCTCGGGAAAGATCCGGACCTTTCATGGCAATCAAAGAGCCGCCGAGTCGGGCAAACGGAAGACATAACTCGACGAGAATTGGCAATGAGGCAACGGCACGGCTTGTGACAATATCCGCTTTTTCACGCATGTCGGATGTCGCCAATACTTCGGCACGACCGGAAATGGCTGTCACGGAAAAGCCGGCAATGCGGGAAGCGGCATCGATAAACCGAATTTTCTTCTCGGTGCTGTCGATGGCTGTGATATGCAGATCCGGTCGAAAAATGGCGAGGGGAACCGTCGGAAAACCACCGCCGCAACCGATGTCTATGACGGATGCATTGCCTGAGAACAGATTGCTTGCCAGTAATGAGTCGACAAAGTGCTTGTAGACGATGGAGATCGGATCGCAAATTGCAGTCAAATTGTATTTTTGGTTTTCCTCTGTCAGATAGTCAATAAAGCGAACTGCCTGATTCACACGTTCGGCAGTCAAGAGGCCCGAGAGCCCATTGAGTTGAAAGGCATCCGAAAACAGTTGACAATATTCTTTTTCTTCCATGGCTTTTTACTTTAATCCCAAATAAATCAGTAATACGGAAATATCTGCCGGATTCACGCCGCTGATTCTTGATGCCTGTCCGACGGTCAGCGGGTGAATTTTCTGCAGTTTTTGTGCTGCTTCGATGCGCAGACCTTTGATTGCGGTATAATCAAGATCGGGAGAAAGGTGACGTTCCTCCAGCTTTTCCTGCCGTGCGACCTCGGAAAGTTCCCGCCTGATGTATCCTGCATATTTAACGCTGACCTCCACTGTAAGGGCGGAGGAGACAGGTAACGGCGGTCTGTCGGGGTCAATAGCGCTCAGGTCGGCATAGCTGACGGCAGGTCGTCGCAGAAGATCCGCAAGCGACTGCCCGGATTTTGCAGGTTCTTCGCCATGAGCAGCTAAAAAGGGGTTCATGACTGCCGGCGACAGATAAGTGGACTCCAAACGCTGTATTTCGGCTTCCTGCGACGCTTTTTTTGCAAGAAATGCATCGTATCTTTCCTGGCTGATCAATCCGACACGGTAGCCGGTAGGAGTCAGACGCAGATCGGCATTGTCCTGTCGCAGAAGCAAGCGGTATTCCGAACGGCTGGTCATCATTCTGTATGGCTCGTTGGTTCCCTTGGTGACCAGGTCGTCAATCAGCGTGCCGATATAGCTGTTGGAGCGCTCCAGGATCATCGGTTCTTTATGCAGAATTTGAAGGGCGGCATTGATGCCGGCAACCAAGCCCTGCGCTGCGGCTTCCTCATACCCGGAGGTACCGTTGAATTGCCCGGCACCGTACAGCCCGTGGAGAGTTTTGAACTCTTCTGTGGGATACATTTGCGTGGGATCCGCACAGTCATATTCGATTGCATAGGCGTAACGCATGATGTTGGCGTGAGAAAAGCCGTCGAGCGAGCGAATCATCTGATGCTGTACATCGGTCGGGAGTGAGGTGGAAAATCCCTGAATGTACATTTCCTCGGTGTCCTCGCCAAGCGGTTCGACAAAGAGCTGATGTCGGGGCTTGTCCGCAAACCGGACCAACTTGTCCTCGATAGAGGGACAGTAACGGGGACCGGTTCCGTGAATCTGACCGGAATACATGGCGGAACGCTTGATATTTGCGAGGATAATGTCGTGTGTGCGGCTGTTGGTGTATACGATATGGCAGGGAATCTGCGGTTCTTTGCAATAGCTGTCCGCATCGGTGGCTGCGGAAAAGGGAAGCGGGGCGTCCTCGCCGGGCTGTACTTCCAACGCGGAAAAATCAATGCTGGAGCGCTGCACACGGGCGGGTGTTCCTGTTTTGAAACGCAGGAGGCGAATTCCCTCGCGCAGGAGCGCGTCTGACAACCCTTTTGCCGGCAGGGAGCCGTCGGGCCCCGCCTCATAGTTCACATCGCCGACAAAGACGCGCCCGGCAAGATAGGTGCCGGTGGCAATAATGACTGCCTCGCATGCCCACTCTTCACCAAGGCGTGTGACAACGCCGACAATGCGGTTATATCCGGACTGCGGGTCCGGGACGGTGCGGATATCGGTGATTTCCGCCTGGACAAGGCGTAATCCGGGCGTTGTTTCCAGCGTATGCTTCATCAGGGTGTGGTAGCGGGCGCGATCTGCCTGGATCCGCTTGGAATGTACGGCGGCGCCTTTCCCAAGATTCAGCGTGCGGCTTTGCAGGGTAACAAGATCTGCGGCACGACCCATTTCTCCGCCCAAAGCGTCAATTTCATAGACGAGGTGTCCCTTTGCGGTGCCGCCGATGGAGGGGTTGCAGGGCATGTTGGCGATTGCGTCAAGGGAAAGGGTGAAAAGAACCGTGTCAACGCCCATGCGCGCGCAAGCGAGCGCGGCTTCGATTCCGGCATGTCCCGCGCCGATGACCACGACCTTTGTTTTTAAATTCAGTTCTTCCATGGCTTTTATTCGACGTGATGCAGGTAGGCATCCTGTGCAGGGGTCAGGGTATCGATACTGAGGCCCAGGGAAGAGAGCTTGATCTGTGCAATTTCCCGGTCGGTTTCTGCAGGAACATTGTACAGGTGTGGGGTCAGGGCCTGCCGGTGGTTGAGCAGATATTCAAGCCCTTTTGCCTGGATGGCGAAAGACATATCCATGATTTCCGCGGGATGACCGTTCCCGGCAGCGAGGTTGACCAGTCTGCCTTCGGAAAGGAGATTCAGTACCCTGCCGTCAGCGGTGCGGTAGCCGCGGATGTTGGGCTTGCGATTCCATTCTTCAACGGCAATCGCCGAGAGATCCTGCTTGTTGATTTCGACGTCAAAATGACCGCTGTTGGCAAGCAGAACGCCGTCCTTCATCAGACGGAAATGCTCGCCGGTGATGACATCCTTACAACCGGTGATCGTGACGAAGATATCGCCGATTTTGGCAGCTTCCCGCATCGGGAGAACGGTAAAACCGTCCATTACCGCTTCAATTGCTTTGATCGGATCGATTTCAGTGACGACCACAACAGCGCCCATTCCCTTTGCCCGCATGGCAAGACCTTTGCCGCACCATCCGTAACCTGCGACAACGAATGTTTTCCCTGCAATAATCAGATTTGTTGCATTCATAATGCCGTCCAGGGTGGATTGACCGGTGCCGTAACGGTTATCGAACAAATGTTTGCAATCCGCATCGTTGACATCCATCATCGGGTAACGCAGTTTTCCTGCCGCCTCGCGGGCGCGGAGACGTACAATCCCGGTTGTAGTCTCTTCACATCCGCCGATCAGATTTTTCCCGAACGCGGCGCACTCCCCGTGCAGAAGGGAGATCAGATCGCCGCCGTCATCGATCAGCAGATCCGGGCAGCAGGAGAGTGTTTTGCGCAGGTGGGATTCGTAATCCGCATTGTTGACGCCGTAGCGGGCATGTACGGTAATCCCGTCTGCTACGAGCGCCGCGGCAACGTCATCCTGCGTGGTCAGGGGATTGCTTCCGGTGATATGTACCTCGGCGCCGCCGTCCCGCAGGACGGTTGCCAAATATGCGGTTTTTGCCTCCAGATGGATGGACATGGCTATTTTCAGTCCCGCGAAGGGTTTACGTTTCAGATAATCGGCGCGAATCGTGTTCAGAATAGGCATGTACGCGCGCACCCAGTCGATTTTGTCCCGTCCGCTTTTGGCAAGTGCGGGATCTTTGATATCATTTTCCATTGGTTTCCTCCGATCGGTTATTTCCTTTTTCCATTATAAACGATTCGCCGCCGTTCGTCAACAGGATTTTGAAAAGAATCGCGTTTGCGCGGGAAAAAGGCAGGTGAAATGTCTGTTTGAGTCCTAAAACATAAAATTTCCAAATATTGGAAAAATCGAGTATAAAATCCTGTTTCTCCACTGATTTGTCAAAGAAAATTGTGAAAATCCCTTTACAAAATCGGGGAATTGTGCTATGATGTACGTTGGATGAGCGTGTAATGCCATTTTCACGTTTCATTGCTTTTTCAGAGAAAAACAAATTTCAATATATGGAGGTTTTCATTCATGGCGATTGAAAGAAAAAAGCTTTCAATGGATGGTAACCAGGCAGCGGCGCACGTCAGTTATGCGTTCACCGAGGTCGCGGGAATCTATCCGATTACCCCTTCCAGCCCGATGGCGGACTATGTTGACCAATGGTCTGCAGCAGGACTGAAAAACATTTTCGGAAACACTGTCAAGGTGATCGAAATGGAATCCGAGGCAGGTGCCGCAGGTACCGTTCACGGTTCTCTGGCAGCGGGTGCGCTGACCACAACCTACACGGCTTCCCAAGGCTTGCTTCTGATGATCCCGAATATGTACAAGATTGCCGGTGAGCTTCTGCCGACCGTCTTCCATGTTTCCGCACGTACCGTGGCAACCCACGCGCTGAACATTTACGGTGATCACTCCGACGTTTATGCCTGCCGTCAGACCGGTTTTGCAATGCTTGCCGAGTCCAACCCGCAGGAAATTATGGACCTGGGTCCGGTTGCACATCTGTCCGCAATTGAGGGCAGAGTACCGTTCATCAACTTCTTTGACGGATTCCGTACTTCCCACGAGGTGCAGAAGATCGAGACATGGGATTATGCCGATCTGGCAGAGATGGTCGATATGGATGCGGTCAAAGCATTCCGTGCACGCGCACTGAATCCGGAGCATCCCGTATTGCGCGGATCCAACGAAACCGGCGAGATCTTCTTCCAGCACAGAGAAGCCTGCAACAAGTACTACGATGCGCTCCCCGAAATTGTCGAGAAGTACATGGACAAGGTCAATGCCAAGCTCGGCACCGACTATAAGCTCTTCAACTACTACGGCGCTCCGGATGCGGAGAAGGTGCTGATTGCCATGGGCTCCATGTGCGATGTAGCGGAAGAAGTCATTGATTACATGAACGCGCACGGCGAGAAGGTCGGTATTATCAAGGTTCGCCTGTACCGTCCGTTCCGTGCAGACAAGCTGGTTGCCGCTCTGCCCAAGACCGTCAAGAAGATTGCCGTTCTTGACAGAACCAAAGAGCCCGGTGCGCTCGGCGAACCGCTTTATCTGGATGTTGTCACCGCCTTTGCACAGGAAGGTGTCAGCGGAATCAAGGTTGTCGGCGGCAGATACGGACTCGGCTCCAAGGATACGCCTCCCTCTTCCGTTTTCGCGGCATTCAAGAACCTGGATGCTGACCATCCGAAGCACAACTTCACGCTCGGTATCGTGGATGACGTTACCGGACTGTCCCTGCCCGAGGAGCCGGCACCCGATACGGCGCCCGCAGGAACCATTTCCTGCAAGTTCTGGGGTCTGGGCGGCGACGGTACGGTCGGTGCCAATAAGAACTCCATCAAGATCATCGGTGACCACACCGACAAGTACATTCAGGCATACTTCCAGTATGACGCAAAGAAGACCGGCGGTATCACCATTTCGCACCTGCGTTTCGGTGACAGACCCATCCGTTCTTCCTACTATGTCAACAAAGCGGACTTTGTTGCCTGCCACAACCAGGCATATCTGAAGAAGTATGACATGGTCAACGACGTCAAGCCCGGCGGTATCTTCCTGCTCGACTGCGAATGGACGCCCGAGGAGCTGGATGCGCATCTGCCCAGCGCCGTCAAGCAGTACATCGCAAAGAATCATGTCCAGTTCTATACCATTGACGCAACCGACATCGCAATGAAGCGTATCGGCAATGTCAAGGTCAAGAATACCGTTTTGCAGTCTGCTTTCTTTGCACTGGCAAAGATTCTGCCGCCTGCGGAAGCCATTGAGTACATGAAGAAGATGGCATACAAGTCCTACATCAAGAAAGGTCAGGCAATGGTTGACCTCAACTATGCCGCTATTGATGCAGGCGCGGATGCGTTTGTCAAGATTGACGTTCCCGCCGCTTGGGCAACCTGCGCGGATGACGCACCGGTAGCTGCAATCGACTGCAAGGATCCCGTTGTCAAGGAATATGTCAACGACGTGATGATCCCCGTTTGCGAGATGAAGGGCGACAGCCTGCCTGTTTCCGCTTTCGCAAACCGTCCGGACGGTACCTACCCGCAGGGAACCGCCGCTTACGAAAAGCGCGGCGTTGCCGTGATGGTTCCGACCTGGAATCCCGACAAGTGCATTCAGTGTAACAACTGTTCCTTTGTCTGCCCGCACGCAGCGATCCGTCCCTTCGCAATGACCGAAGAGGAAGCTGCAAAGGCACCGGAAGTTACAAAGTTTGCCGCAAAGCCGGTCGTTAAGACCTCTTATAAGTTTACCGTTGCCGTTTCTCCGCTGGATTGCATGGGCTGTACCCTTTGCGTAAAGGCTTGCCCGGTCAATGCCGCTGCCGAGAAGAAGGCACTGGATGCCGCAAAGGCAAACGGCGTGACCGATCCCAAGGAACTTGCAAAGGTCAAGCCGGAAAAGGATGCGATGGCAATCCGTATGGTGCCGCAGGCTGCGGAATCCGCACAGCAGGCAGCGTTTGATTACGCTGTTGCCAACGTTGCAGAGAAGCCCGAGCTTGTTGCCGCAACCGTCAAGGGAAGCCAGTTCAAGCAGCCGCTGCTTGAGTTCTCCGGCTCCT
This sequence comes from Clostridium sp. CAG:448, assembly GCA_000433415.1. GTDB lineage: Bacteria > Bacillota > Clostridia > Oscillospirales > CAG-272 > CAG-448. Next base: position 3,943 of record FR890503.1, on the reverse strand, counting down.
GCGCAGGATGCGCCGAGACCTCCTATGCAAGACTTGTTACACAGCTCTTCGGCGAGCGTATGTATATTTCCAACGCAACCGGATGCTCCTCCATCTGGGGTGGCTCCGCGCCGACAACGCCGTATACCGTCAACAAGGAATCCGGCAGAGGTCCCGCATGGGCAAACTCCCTGTTCGAGGACAACGCCGAGCACGGTTTGGGTATCGCGTTGGGTCAGAAGACCATCCGTGAGCGCCTGAAGGCAAAGGTAGAGAAACTTGCTTCCATCTGGGCAACCGATGAGATTAAGGCTGCCGCTGCCGCGTGGCTTGAAACCTATGACGACGGCAAGACCAACACTGCCGCAACCGAGAAGCTGATTGCTGCCCTGCAGGATGGCATCCTGACTGCGGATGAGGGAATTGCGTTCCTTTCTTCCGACGAGGGCAAGGCACACTTCGGCGACAAGGCAGAGGAAATGCTTGCACACATGAAGGAACTCAAGGCAGCGGGCAAGAATTGCGATTGCGAGGCATGCACGCTGGCAGCTGAGATCCTGGAAGAGAAGGATTACCTCTCCAAGAAGTCTGTCTGGATCTTCGGTGGTGACGGATGGGCATATGACATCGGCTTCGGCGGTCTGGACCATGTGCTGGCAACCGGCGAGGATGTCAATGTGTTCGTCTTCGATACCGAGGTTTACTCCAACACCGGCGGACAGGCCTCCAAGGCTTCCAACATCGGTCAGGTCGCACAGTTTGCGGCTGCCGGTAAGGCAATCGGTAAGAAGAATCTTGCCGAGATCGCAATGTCCTATGGCTATGTTTACGTTGCACAGGTCGCTATGGGCGCAGATATGAATCAGCTGCTCAAGGCGCTGACCGAGGCAGAAGCATATCACGGACCTTCCCTCATCATCGGCTACGCACCCTGCGAAATGCACGGTGTCAAGGGCGGCATGCAGAACTGCCAGCTGGAGATGAAGAAGGCTGTCGAGGCAGGTTACTGGCAGATGTTCCGCTTCAACCCGACCAAGGAGAGCGAGAAGCTGACCATCGACTGCAAGGCACCGACCGCAGATTACATTTCCTTCATCAAGTCCGAGAACCGTTATGCACGGCTCCAGCAGATGAATCCGGAACGTGCGGAAGCACTCTTCCACAAGGCTGCAGGCTTCGCTGCTGCGAAGTACGACAGACTTGTTAAGATGGGCAAGCTGTACGAATAATAGCAATTCCCAATGGGGCTGCCCCAAATGCGAAGAAACGCGCATTTGGGGCAGCTTTTTCTCTTTTTTGGAAACCTCTAAAAATTCCCAAACCAATGCAATAGACAGCAAAAAATGATATAATATAGGCATAACAAGGAAAGCGAGTCCTGAAGATGAAACAAAATTTCCTATTTGCCGAAGAAAACCGACTTGAAAAGTTGAGCAAGCTTGGAGACTGTCTTGAACGGCTGAAAATCATCGATTGGGAGAGCTTTCGCCCCACAATTACCCTTGCTCTGATTCGGGAGAGAAAAAGCAACGCGGGCAGACCGCCGTTCAATTGCATTTTGCTGTTCAAAACCATCGTGCTGCAAAAGCTGTACAACCTGTCGGACGATCAGACCGAGTACAAAGATCATGTCAAGGCAGATGCTGACAGTAAGTTGATTTTGGATTACACTGTAATCCCTGTCAACGTACACGATAGCAAGGAATTTGTGGATTTCTTCAACGAAAAGGACGAAGTTGGGTATGCCGATAGTGCCTATATCGGCAAGAAATTGCCCGAACACGTCCGCAACGAGGTTTGTGAAAAAGGCTACCGCAACAAGCCCTTGACCGAGGAACAGAAAAAGAATAATCGACGTAAATTCCAAATTCGTTGTCGTATCGAGCACGTATTTGCATTCATGACCATGTCGATGCGCGGCCTGACGGTGCGTTCCATAGGAATTGAGCGCGCCGTGTTCAATATTGGGCTGACAAACTTGGTTTACAACCTTTGTCGCTATTCCTTTTTAAGTCGAAAAGAGGCTGCCGCAGGATAACTGTACCCTTTTGCGGGATACGCCCGCAGTTTCGGGGCTTCCACCCCAGGCATATACATGAAATTCGATGTTGGAATGCGATTCGCCGCTCTGATTTCATTTTTTGATTCTTGAATCGCAAAATTTAATACTGGGAACTGATTTTTAGAGGTTCCCTTAAACAAAATCGCATAGCCGAGGACGAAAGCAAAAGCACAACTTGCCTCAAGGGAAGCAGAATTAAAAGAAATGGTGGAGCAGGAAGAATATATGGAACTCTAAAAATTCACTCGAGAGAGAAAAAGCAATTTGAACGCAGTCTTGTTGTGTTATGCTCTTTTCTTTGAAAATTATATTTTGCTCTTGTTGTGAAAGAAACAGAGACAGAAGCCTTTTTGACTTCCGTCTCTGTTTGCTTTTGGGGCTTACAAGGAAAAGCGTCCCGTTTTACCACAAATATTTGTGCCAATTCCCAAAATTCGCTTGACCAATCCGGAAAAATATGTTACAATGACTACATCAATCAGAACCGAAAGGGGAACAGAGGAATGAAGAAAGTACTGTATGCCGCGATTGCGTGTCTGCTTTGTGCGGTGTTGCTTTGCCCGCTTTTGACGGTCAGTCTGCAGGCAAAAGCCGGGGCGGGGACCCTGAAAGACGAAAAGAGCCGTGAAACACGGGAGCTGACTTTATCGGACGGGACGAAAACCGGTGTGGATTTTACGCAGATCACGCTTTCCGGTTTTTACGGGGACAGTCTTGCCAACGTGGCGGAATTTGATCTGTCGAATACCCATTTATCGGTGGAAGTCATCAACAGCGGGGACTACATGGTTTCCTCACAGCTTGTGACCAAGGCGGTGACGGCTTATAACAATACCCATGCGGGGCAGACGGTGCTGGCAGCCATGAACGGCGACCTCTGGATGACCAAGGTGCACAGCAACGGGAATGTGACCACTGCGGTGCTCAAAGTGCCGCGCGGCGTGCTTATCATTGACCATGAAATCTGGGCAACCGAACAGATCGATCAGGAAAACCTGATGGCAACCAATGCGGAAAAGGGAACCAGCGCGGGCGCGAAGTCTGCATTCGGCGTGACCGACGCCAACCAGCCGCTGGTCGGCTCCCCGGACATCCGGCTGACCCTGGTCAACAAAACCCGGAACGGAACGGTGACGCCGGACGGTCTGAACCGTTTGCCGGCGACCAATGCGCTGATCGTGTACAATCAGCGGGTGAACAACAGCAATTATGCGCTGAATGACGCATATGAAGTGGAAATTGAAGTCACCGACAGTTCTGCCGTGACGCTGACCGGAAAGGTGAGCGGCAAGGTCAAGGCGATTTATCCCGCCGGCTCCGAGACGCGCCCGGCGATCGGGGGGAAGTCCCTGATTCTGACGGCGCGCGGCAATAAGATCAACACCTTGTCCGCTTATCAGGTCGGAGATGAGGTGGAACTGACCGCCAAGCTGACCGACCGGTACGGCAACACCGAGCTTTGGCAGACGGTTGAGGACGCAATCGGCGGGCATATCACGGTTCTCAAGGACGGAAAACCGTTTGCTTCCCTGGGTGGCAGTGACTACCCCTGCGCGCTGATCGGTTATCGCGCGGACGGAAAGGTGATGTTCACGACCGTGACCGCGCAGGTGGATAAAAAATACGCCGGACTGAATTTTGCCAAGGCGTTGCAGTTCTGCCGCGAATTGGGGTACAACGATGTATTCTATCTGGACGGCGGCGGCTCGACCACCATGGCGGTGCTGGACGGCAAGGACTATACCGTTCGCAGCAAATCCTCCGACGGAACGCCCCGCGCAGTGATCAATGCGGTCGCGGTGGTTTGGAATGAGCAGAAGGTGTGCGAAAAGCAGGGCAGCCTTTCCTATATTGACGTGCCGGTGGACACCTCGGACATTCTGCCGCTGCACATGGACGGCG
>FR890502.1:1987-3462 GCA_000433415.1 Clostridium sp. CAG:448 | reverse complement strand
CCGGGAGCGGCATCCCGCACCCCGTCCGACGCGCACAGCCCCAGGCGGATACAGGGAACGTTCGCCTCATCAAAAACCCGCAGCACCGCGCAGCAGCGCGCGACCGTTTCCTCCATGGTCATGGGGGTATAATCGCCGCGCAGACAGCCTGCATACAGCTCTGTCCCGGCAAACACCACCGTCGGATAAATCCGCGTGCCGTCTACACCCATGGCGACCAGCGCCTTCGCCGTTGCCACCTCGCTTGCGCCGTCGGCACCCGGCAGACCGATCATCATCTGTCCGATCAGCCCGTACCCCGCACGCTTGACCGCACGGCAGGCATTCTCCGCATCGCGCGCGGTATGTCCGCGCCGGCATACACGCAGCACGCCGTCATCCATGCTCTGGATACCCAGTTCCACCGTTGTCACGGAATACCGGGAGAGCAGACGCATCACGTCGTCCGGCAGATAGTCCGGACGCGTCGACATGCGGATGCCGCGCACGCGCGCCTGCCCGGGGACCGCCCTGTCCGAAAAGGACTGCGCAATGTCCAAAAGGCGCACCATCAGCGAACGGTCGATTCCGGTAAAAGAGCCGCCGAAATAGGCGATTTCACAATCCGCGTCCGGCGAAATGGTCTCAAGCGCCGCGCGGATGCGGTCCGGCACGGTGTCCGGGTCAAACGACGCACAGCCCGAAATGGTATTCTGATTGCAGAATACGCACCGGTGCGGACAGCCCATATGCGGGATAAACAGGGGGATATTGCAATGTTTCCGTCCCATCCTCACAGCACCCCGAACAGGCGCAACGCGTCATGCGCGGCATTCTGTTCCGCTTCCTTTTTGGATCTGCCGCTCCCGCGCCCGATGACGTTGGCGCCCAGGCGCGCTTCGACGCGGAACACCTTGCAGTGATCCGGTCCGGATTCCCCGACCTCCGTGTATTCCAAAAGGTCGTTTCCGGTCTGCTGGATAAACTGCTGCAGTCTGGTTTTGCAATCTCTGCCCCCTGCCATTGCCTCCTGCCACTGCGCCGTTGCGAGCGGCAACAGAAACCGCGTGACGATTTCCAGCCCCTCTTTGGCGCCGGCGTCCAGCCACATGGCGGCAAGCAACGCCTCAAAGGCATCCGCCAAAAGGGACTTGCGGCTTCTGCCGTCGTTTTTCTCCTCTCCGATGCCCAGATACAGATACTCGCCCAGACCGATCTGCACCGCGTATTTCGCAAGCGCGTTTTCACAGACCGAATCGGAACGCAGTCTGGTCAGCTCCCCCTCCGGCTTGTCCGGATAGGTGCGGTAAAGCGCCTCGCTGACCACCACGGAAAGGATGGAGTCCCCCAAAAATTCCAACCGCTCATTGCAGTGCAGATGATGCTCCCGGATGCCCATTTCGTTCGCATACGAAGAATGGGTCAGCGCAAGCCGCAAGAGGGTCGGGTCGGAAAACGTGTATCCGATACGCGCCTGCAATGCCGCGGTATCCTGC
>FR890502.1:0-1916 GCA_000433415.1 Clostridium sp. CAG:448 | reverse complement strand
GCTCCCGCACCGTCTCTTTTCTGTGTGTCCGACTATTTATCGTTCCACCCGCTGTCCTTTGTATTTTCGCGCTCGGCGCGTTTCTGGGCGGCAAACTCCTCCGCCGCGTCCGCAATATCGCGGATAACCTCCGTGCGCGCGTAATAGATACCTTTAAGAATGGCATTTTTGTAGGCATTGGCATTGGACGATCCGTGCGCCTTGATAACCGGGCGGGAAATGCCCAAAAGCGGACTGCCGCCGTACTCGGTCGCGTCAAAATCGTGTTTCATTCCCCGCAGCGGCTTATAGACCGCCATGGAGGATAGGCGCGTGACGGGGTTGGCGGTGAACATTCCGCGCAGGCGCCCCATCATCATACTTGCCATGCCTTCGATGCTTTTAATCAGAATGTTGCCCGTAAAGCCGTCGCAGACCAGCACGTCGCAGACGTCATTGGGCAGCATGTTGGCTTCCACATTTCCGACAAAACGGATACGCGGGCACACGGACAGCCGCTTATATGCCTCGCTGATCACATGCGTCCCTTTGTGCGGCTCCGTACCGTTATTGAGCAGTCCCACCCGCGGTTGCTCCAACCCGAACAGACGAGCGGCGTAAGCGGAACCCATGACCGCGAACTGCTCCAGGTACTCCTCGTTGACCTCCACATTCGCACCGGAATCCAGAAGCAGGAGCGGCGGGGAGAACGGGAGCACCGTGGCAATGGCAGCCCGCTGAATCCCGCGCACCTTGCGCACAAGCAGGGTCGCGCCGGTAAAAAGCGCGCCGGTATTGCCGCAACTGACCATAACGTCCCCTTCTTCTACGGCAAGCAGGTGCAGTGCCACACTCATGGAAGATTCCTTCTTGACCCGCACCGCGCTCAGAGGATCGTCCTCCATGGTCACAACCTGTCCGGTATGTACCAACCGGAAATCGCCGAGATCCAGACCGGCTTCTTCCGCCTCCCGCAAAATCACCTCACGGTCGCCGACAAGAATCAGCTGCGCATCGGTCAATGGCGCGGCGGCACATACCCCCCGCAGCAATTCCCCCGGTCCGCGGTCGCTTCCCATCAGATCACAAATGACTCTCATTTTCACTCCGTTCCGCGCATTCCGCCGCGGCAATGGTGTCAATCTGTGCCAATGCCCGGTCGGCAAGCGCCTGATTCCGCGCTGTTTTTCCGCCCTTGACGCGGCTCTCCAGCGGCTGAATGATCCCAAAATTGGCGTTCATGGGGACAAACGCCCCGACACCGCCGTGACTGACATACGCCGCCATTGCCCCCAGCATGGTGCTCTGGGGGAAAACACATGCGTCCTTTCCCTGCGCGCGGCGCGCGGCATTGATCCCGGCAACCATGCCGGATCCGGCGGATTCAATATACCCTTCCACGCCGGTCATCTGTCCCGCAAAGAAAATATCCGGGTGTTTTTCCATGGCGTAGGTGGGGGTCAGCAGTCCGGGCGAATCGAGATAGGTGTTGCGGTGCATCACGCCGTAGCGCAGAAACTCCGCCTCCTCCAGTCCCGGAATCATGCGGAAAACCCGCTTCTGCTCCGGAAATGCCAGATGTGTCTGGAATCCGACCAGATTGAACATGGTCGCCTCCGTATTTTCCTTGCGCAGCTGCACCACGGCATACGCTTCCTTGCCCGTGCGCGGATCGACCAGACCGACCGGCTTCATGGGACCGTAGCGCAGCGTATCCACCCCGCGCCGTGCCATCACTTCCACCGGCATACAGCCCTCAAACACGGTCAGATCCTTCTGCATCTGCCGGTCAAAATCCTTCAGCTCCGCCTCGCGTGCGCCGATCAGCGCCTCATAAAACGCCTCGTACTGCTCCCGCGTCATCGGGCAGTTGACATAATCCGCGTCCCCCTTGCCGTAGCGGGAACCGTAATAGGCGATCTCCATATTGACGGTCG
>FR890501.1:12753-16864 GCA_000433415.1 Clostridium sp. CAG:448 | reverse complement strand
GGGCAAGGCGCCCCTTTTTGTATATATACTATGAGCTTACAATATAGACTTCAAATGCTTTCCGCACAAAGCCCGGTCAATGAAGTACGCAGACCTCTGACAAATACGGCAGCGTCACCATGGCAGGGAGATGCAAGCGTCACCTGCCCGCAAAGGGCACTATCCACGCGCAAAACAAAGGACGTACCGCGAACCGTCAGGTCGAAATGGTGAAAATCAAGCGAGGTAAAGAAAAAGTTGGTCCGCTTCCATATACACTCTGACGTTCCGTTACTGATGCGCAAAAGACGCAGCTCCCGCTCTTCCATATACATGCGCAACAGATATGCACACCCGTTTTCTGCATCGGCGCCAAACAAGAAGCCCAATCCGTACTGCTCGCACGCAGGATCAATGGCATCCACGCGAACAGAGCAGGAAAAATGCAGATTCCGGAACGGCTGTGCCGTGCGGAGCATAGCTTCCCCTTTGGACCCGTCCAATGTCAGGTACAACTTGCCGTTTTCAACGATGACACCGGTCTCGGGCGACAGACAGAACGTCTCTTCTGTCCGTGTAAGGAAAGCCTGACGCTTCCGCTGTTCCGCCGCCTCACGGTCGATATGGCTGACTACATGGCAATGGTCGAACATAACAAATCCGTCATTAATGCCCGCGGTGCGGAAACCAAGGTAAACATCCGTATCCTCACGCAGAGAAAAATCAAGGGAGGCTTCCGTGAGCCACTGCGCCGGAATCTGTTTTTCGGCAAGAACCGCTCCGTTATCCGTGCGCAATGCAAACATCACCGCGCCCGTATCACCGCATGAAACCTCGGCAACAAACGTGTGCTCGCCTGCTTCCAGGCACAGTCCCTGTACGGCAGACACCTTTCCTTCACCGCATTCATCCAGCAAGCCCTTCCGTTTATCCGCCAGAATAACGGTTCTGGCAGACTCCGGATGGGAATTCCGCACAACATTCCAGTTGGCAAATCCGCCAAGGGAAAAATCGCCGTTGCGGAAATCGGATGCGGAATGAATGCCGCAATCGGTAATCATGTCGGTTGCATGGATCGGACCGATGGTGCAGTTCCCCTCGTACCGGTTTTTCAGAATCCGCACACGCGTCACCGGTGAATAATCGTCCGTTTCGGAATTATCAAAGGGCACCTTGCCGTTGTAGGGGTTATCCGGCCATGCGCCGACCGGATTGACCGCAATCAGGTAATTGCCGTATGCTTCAATGTCGCTGATCTGTGTGCGCTCCTGATTCGGATCGCTCGTTCCCCAGGTAATGAATGCAATCGCCTTTCCGCCGCCGGAATTCAGGTAGTTGTTGGTAATCAGGAAGCGGTGAATCCGATTGTCCTCACCCGGGCGACTGGTCCACCAGACAATGCCGCGCGGGTCATGATAGCTGCTGGTAAAATTAACGCCGTCGTCATTCGACTGGAACAGGCAGCGCGTAATGCAAACATCGTGTGAGCTCTGGCACCCGGGACCGTCGCCGCTGACGCACTTGACCTCGTACATTTTGAGGTTGGCAATATACACACGTGAGGTGCAGTAATAGGAGAAATGATAGTTATTCGCCCGCACGATGGAGAAATCACTTAACTCCAAATCCGTAACGGAATAAATACCGAGGGTAATCTGGTGAATCCGGTCAGGGCAACCCGTCGAGTAGCCCGGCATTGCAACGCCCTCTTCCGAACCGGTATCCATTGAGCGCAAAACACCGAAACCGGTCACCTTGACCTTGTGAAGGTGGTGCAGCTGAATCATCGGCAGATTGCAGACATGCATACAGTGCGTCCAGTTCACACCTGGAATCACACCGTCATGCCCGTATGTCACCTCATAACAGTAGTGGTACGGGTTCTGCGACTGCCAGAGCACCGCTCCCCGTTCAATATGCAGCTCCACCAAGGACCGCATCAGCAGGTTGGTGATGATGTAACGTCTGCCGTAAAGGCTGTCGTCCCCGGGAACGGTGACACGACCGCCGCCCATTTTTGCTGCAAGATCAATTGCCTGCTGAATCGCATCGGTATCGTCGGTAAAACCGTCGCCCTTGGCGCCGCAGTTGAGCACATTGACATCATATCCCGGCGTCCGGAACGCATACGGATTCGGACAAAAGTCCGCGTAGTTTTCGATCAGGAACCGCTCGTCAATCTTTTGCCACGCATCCCCTTTCTCCGCAAACGCAAGGAACTGGTACGGAAGGCGTGAAATCACCCCGTCACTGTTGGGAATATCGTCTATGCAAAAGCGCTCTGACACATCGCACTCTCCCACCAGCACATTTCCGGTCGGTACATCTCGGTCGTCCGCCATGGTCACGGCATAAATCCGGATCTTTCCACCGGTAAATGCCGTTGCCGTTTCCGAGTTCAGGGTTCCGCGAACCGTTACGGTCTGCTCCGTTGCATGGCAGGACAGAATTCGTCCGCCAAGCGTCTCTATTGCTTTTTCTTCCTCAAAGGAATAGCTGCATACGTCAACTCTGCCTGTTCCCGTAAAGAGCAGCCGGAAGGAACGCATTCTTCCGTGGCAAAGCGGGGTCGCGGAAAGATTGAAATAATACGCATGCTTCCCCTCTTCCAGCGGGACGGTCAGGGTGGCATCCGCGCTGTATTCCGGGTGATCATATGTCGTATACGCAAGCGTCACCGCGGAGGCATCCGACTGATTGTCCAAAACCGCATACACGGTGTTGCGCCGCGGCATCAGCATGTTGTAGGCAGTTGCAGAGGAATCCGGGAATTCCGGCGTTTCAAGCATACCGTCCCCCGCAAGCTGCAAACGGATTGCGGTCCCCGCGTCCGAGAGGGTGCACCCTTCCGCACGGTAAAAATAACTCTGCCCGCCCCATATCCCCAAGGGATTAAGAACGTGGCAACCGCCAAGTATAAGATCCTCCACCGTTCCGCCGGAAACCTCAACCAGCAAATATGCCGGGGCAAACGTCAGCGGCAAAAGGTGAAAAGCAGGCTTTTTAGTCAGCGTCTGCAACGGACATACCGTCTGGAAGCTCTCCGCCGCGTCCGCATCAAAGAACGTCACACTGCAAACGGCATCCTGCCCCCGGTCTTCCACACCGACGCCGGACAGATAAAATCCGGTGTATCCGTCAAGGTCCGGAACAGCCTTGGTCTTAAAGAAGGTATCTGCATCCAGCCGCCCGGTGCGCAGCAATTCCTCTCCGTCCTCACGGCGCAATCTGCCCGTGATCCGGTTCTGCGAACGGACAATGCGCCCCGGCTGATAGGCAAAATCGGTCTGACGGCGTTTGGGATAGGTATATTTATCCATCACAAGATAACCGGAAGAATGAATCATATTTCAATTATCCTTTCTGCAATTGCATATGGCAGTTTACACCACCAAATGGCGTTTGATCTTTCTTGATGTGGTTTTTTCAAACTCGGTGCGGCGGATTTCAACGGCTCTCACCTGTTTGAATGCGGGCAATGTACGGTTGATTGCATTGATTTTTTTGCGCAGTTCCTCTGTAATCTGCGCATCGGTTGCCTCCGGCGCAAACCGTGTAAGACCCGGGTAGACCCCTGCCGTAAGCACGACTTCATCACCGGACGCGCTGTGACGACCGACCACCACGCATTCATTGATTTCCTCCAATCCGCCCAAATATTCCTCAATTTCCTCCGGGAATACGTTTTTCCCGTTTTCCAGAACAATGACGGATTTCAGGCGTCCGGTAATATATACATAACCGTCGGCATCCATATAACCGATATCACCGGTGCGGAACCAGCCGTCATCGGTAAATGCCTCCCTGGTCGCTTCCTCGTTTTTGTAATACCCCAGCATGACATTATCACCTTTGATCTGAATCTCCCCCTGTTCAAAGCCGTCATCCGTTTTGCTTCCGTCACCCTCAATCCGGATGGTACAGCAATTGACCGCAGGACCGACAGAACCGTACTTCCGCGCATAATAGGGGGTTACGGCTGTCAGAGGGGCACATTCCGTAATGCCGAAGCCTTCAAAAATGGAGATACCGAAGGATTCAAAGCCCTCGATCATTTTGGGATCCAGACGTGCACCGCCACAGATAATGTTGGTCAATCTTCCGCCGAATGCGTCAATCACCTGCCGGAAAA
>FR890501.1:6822-12644 GCA_000433415.1 Clostridium sp. CAG:448 | reverse complement strand
CGCCTCGGACCAGATTTTTTTGTACATGGTATTGACAAACAGCGGAACGAGCACCAATGCAGTGGGCTGAAAGGTCTTGAAATTGCGCATTACATGGCGCAGTGAATCGTTGATGCATATGGTTATGCCCAACACCAATTCCGCCTGCAGGCAGGCAAGCTCATAGGTATGGTGCACCGGCAGCACGGAAACCACGACGTCCTCTTTTGTAAAGTTGGTTTCCAGCGCGGCGCACGTCACAACCGAATAAATATTCTTCTGGGACAGCATCACGCATTTGCTGGTTCCGGTCGTTCCCGAGGTAAAGAGCATTTCACTGAGTTTGTCTCTGTCCGTGTGGACGGGCAACACATAGCCGTTCGCAAGCGCCTTTTGCCCCAATTCCAACAGTTCCCCGAACGGGAGGACTTTCTTATTGAAATCCTTTCCGTAATCGGCATCAATCGGAATAAAATACTTCACCGTGGAGTGAGAGCCAATGGTGGTAACAAACTTGTCGTTGAAAGATTTACCGTATACAACGGCGGCAGTGTCAACGCTCGCCATGAACTTTTCAATTTCCGTGAGCGCCAGTTCTTTGTCCATCGGAACGGCGACCGCACCGCAAGCTATCGCCGCAATATAGGAGGCAAGCCATTCCGGCGACGTATCCCCGATGATAACAATCCGTTTATCGACCAATTTCAGTTTGTCAAATGCGGCAGCCGCCTGAAGGATCAAATCGGCAAACGCATCATAGCGCATCTCCTGTATTTCGCCGTTCACGAAATAACGGAATGCGATTTTCTCACCGTGAGAACGGATAACACGGCAGAGATCGCATGCGTCAAACACGCGCTCAACATCGTTTTTTTGCAATCTTTTTTTGTTGTGCGGATTGTACTTACTGTTCATATTTTTTACTCACTTTCCTTCCTGTGCCGCATCTTGCATGTCGGCGTTCCATGTGGGATCCTCTGCAAGTGCCGCAATATTATCGGCAAGCCGGTGAAAAACGCGATAAAAAACCGCAAGGTCTTCCTCGGGTAATCCTCCGGAAACCCTGTTTGCCGCCTGGCGGATCACCTCGCGTATTTCCATTGCAACGTGTTTTCCCGTCTCCGTCAGCAATAACCGGCGCTTGTATTTTTTTTCATGCTTCTCGTCTTCCTCATAGCAAAGAAAACCGCCCGCCATCAGTTCCCCGGTTGTGCGGGAAACCAACGCTTTGTCAACACCCCAGCAGCTTGCCAGCGCGGACGGTGTAATCCCCTGTGTATGACGACTGATCTGCAAAAGGCAAAGCGTATGGGCACTGCGCAATCCATATGCCGCCATACGGCTGTTTTCAATGTGCTGAATATCCTTTGCCACCCTGGCGAGGATGGCTGCAAACGCTGTAAATCGGTCCTCCGACATTTTTCCCCTCCTTACCGGTACTGCCCTTCGGCAAGCCGGTTGATTCATCAACAATTATACTACTTCTCCGCACACTTGTCAACCGCAAAATGCAAGTTTATACATTTTTTACAAGTGCGCCGCATCCCCTGCACCCCGAAATTTTGCACCCTCTGCCACCCGGTGCATACACTGAAGATGACACATTTCCGAAAAGGAGGTATTCCCCGAATGGCTGAATATGCACAGGAAAACCGGAAAAACGAAGAAAGAAAGACAACTCCGGACACAGGACAACAACCCGAGCAGCGGGTGGCAGATCTGGAAAGCACACCGCAGGAAAACACTGCACCGGAGAAAACCGGCGAAGGGTATCTGATTGTCCGCGTAACAACCGCACTGGGCGCTATCCCGTTGCAGGGAGCGACGGTACTGATCCGCAATTACGAGGAAACGGGTGAGGAGGCAGGCGACGTCATACGGTCTCTTGTGACGGATCGCGACGGACTGACCCCGCAGATTGCCCTTCCCGCGCCCCCGACGGCATCCTCATTTGTTCCCGGCAGTAAAGATGCCTCGTCATTCTTCAACATCGATGTCTCTTATCCCGGCTACTACCTGCAATACTATACCAGTGTTCCGGTGTTTGACGGCATCACATCCGTTCAGAATGTGGATCTGATCCCTCTGCCTCAGAATGGCTACCCGGACAATCGAACGCCGGACGATCAGCGCTTTTTTGATGGGCTCAATCCCTGTATCTGACAGAAAGGAGTGCGTATGAACGCAAATATCCCAATCATCCCGGAAACCATCACAGTCCATCTGGGAGCCCCGTCCGCCACGGCGGAAAATGTGACGCTCCCTTTTGTGGATTACATTGCCAATGTCGCATCCAGTGAAATTTACCCCACATGGCCGGAGGCGGCACTGCGGGCAAATATTTATGCGCAGATATCCTTTGCCCTCAACCGGATCTACACCGAATACTATCGCTCACGCGGATACGACTTTGACATTACTAACTCGACCGCATACGATCAGTATTTTGTAAAAGGCAGAAGCGTATTTGAAAATATCCGGGAACTGGTCAGCGAAATGTTTGACGACTACATCCGCCGCAGCGACAGTGTTGCTCCTCTGTTTTCCACCTACTGCGACGGCATCCGCGTCTCCTGCAACGGTATGTCCCAGTGGGGATCCGTTGCCCTTGCGGAGGAGGGATACACCCCCTACGAAATCCTGCGCTATTACTACGGCGACGACATCGAACTGGTGCGCAACGCCCCCATTGCGGGACGTTCGCAATCCGCTCCGGAAACCGCCCTGCGCATCGGCGCGACCGGAGACGACGTGCGCACCGTACAGATCCGCCTGAACCGGGTCGGGGAAAACTATCCGTCCATTCCCAAAATTATCCGCTCGGACGGCATTTTCAGCTTTGACACAGAAAACGCAGTCCGCGCATTCCAGAAGGCTTTCAACATCACCGTTGACGGGATTGTGGGGAAAAACACCTGGTATACCCTGCAAAACGCCTACTTTGCGGTCAGGAAGCTGACGGAACTGGACGCAGAAGGCATCAGCCTGGAGGAAGTCACACAACAATTCCCGTCCGTTCTGCGCCGCGGGTCAACGGGACTCGGCGTAACCAGCCTGCAATATTATATCAGCTATCTGTCCGCCTACTACGACACCATTCCCGCCGTCGCGACAGACGGTATTTTCGGTCCCGAAACGGAGGCTGCGGTTCGCGATATGCAAACCACCTTCGGACTTCCCGCAGACGGAATTGTCGGGCGCCTGACCTGGAATGCAATGTACAATGCCTACCTTGGCATTATCGGAACGGTTCCGGTAGAGTATACCGAGGGTCTAGTGGTTCCGTTCCCCGGCATTATTCTCCGCGTAGGAGCAGAATCCGACCAGGTGCGTCTTTTGCAGGAATATCTGAACTTCATCGCGCAGTACGAGGACAACGTCCCTGCCGTCAACCCAACCGGCTACTTCGGTTCCATGACCGAGGCATCCGTTCTCGCAGTGCAGAGGTTGCTCGGACTGAGCCCGACCGGCAGTGTGGATATTTCCACCTGGACCGCCATCAAAGAACTTTACCGGGATCTGTACAGCACAAACCGTCTTGGCGAGGGACAGTACCCGGGCTATGTCGTGGGAGGATCATAAACAATGGATCAGAATAACACCGTACAGGATCAGCACGCCACACAAAAAGAGGCTGTCCGGCAGATACAGCGTTATCTGCGCCAGCTTGCATTTTTCGACAGCCGCATAACCGCTCCCCCGGTCGACGGCATTTTTGACACCGCCACAGAAAACGCATTGGTTGAGTTTCAACGTCAGCAAAACCTGCCCCAGACAGGACAGGCGGACTATCTGACGTGGACCAGACTTTTTGAAAGCTACACCAATTCCATCACCGATCACGCGGGACCCATGCCGGTCGCTGTTTTCCCGGCGTCCCCGGAGGGGTGCACCATCGGGAAAGGAAACACCACACTACAGACACGCGTGATACAATACCTGCTCAATGAACTGTCCGTATCCTACACAGACACCCGGCTGCCGGAGGAAACGCTGGCGCGCGGCGTTTTTGATCAGAATACAGCCGATGCGGTCAGTGCCTTCCAGAAACTGAACGGGCTTCCCGCCACGGGAGAAGTGGATGTACGGACCTGGAACCGGCTGACCAATGAGGTCGATTCCGATCTGCATACAGGCGAATAATACAAAAATTCACTTCTATAATTGTGCGCTCTGTCAATTGACAATTCCGATTGTTGCCTCTATAATTTGGATAGAATCGACAAAGGGGGAAAGTCAATGAAAAGGTCCAATACATTTTGGGTAAGAATCTGTGCGCTGTTGCTCACCTGCCTGTTCTGCATCTCTCTGTTTGGTTGCGCCGACAACAATGACAATCAGGAAAAACCGTCCGGCAGCGATACCGCAGAGAATACAGCATCAGCCGGAAATGAAACCGCCTGTGAAACTACAACGGATTTGCCGAGACTGGATTTTGGTGGCGCAGAATTCCGCACGATTTCACAGGAAAGTACCGCCTATGACATCTGGGTAGAAAAACAAACCGGCGACCCGCTGAATGACGCTATCTATCAACGCAATCTGGATATTGCGGACCGGCTGAACATCAAAATCATGGAAACGGTGCCACAATTCTACAATGAGCTGTCAACTACCGTCTACAATTCCGTCCGCGCCGGAAGCCATGACTTTGATCTGGTATTCGGACAAATGGAAACCACCGGTGCCGATATCATCAAGGGGCTCTTCCTGAATTGGAGCGAAATCAACTATGTGGACTTTTCCAACCCCTGGTACACCCGCTCTCTGATTGACGGTGCTGCCACCATCAACGAAAAAATATACGCTATTGTCAGTGACATGAGCATCTCCTATGCGGAGCAGGCATGGATGATGGTATTCAACAAGAAGTTTGCCGAAAACAACAAAATTGAAGATTTGTACACCATGGTCCGCAACAAGGAGTGGACTTTGGAAAAACTAAACATCCTGAGCAATGATCTGTACCAAGACCTCAATCACGACGACTTGCGTGATGACCAGGATCAGTACGGCTTGGTGACCAAAACAGACGGATGTATGCTCTCTGCTTTTTTCTATGCTTCCGATCAGCGCTTCGCAACGGTCAATACCGAAGATAAGACCATTACCACCAATCTAAATTCGGAAAAAGGGTTAAAGATCAGCGAAATGTTGCACGCACTGACTCTCAAAAACAGCGGCTCTCTGAATGTCAATACACTCACCAATTCCAAGGAGCCATACGAAATCTTCGGAAACGGAAACACGCTGTTCGCAACATTACAAGCGCAGTTCTTTTACAAAAATCTACGCGCATCCGACTTGTCCTATGGCGCGTTGCCCTTACCCAAGTATGATACCGTACAGGAGAGTTATTACACGGTTGTAGATGCCGGCTGTTCGGTAATCACAATTCCGACAACAGTGCAAAACACCGATATGATCGGTGCGGTCGTGGAATCCATGAGTGCCTACAGCTATCAGAAGGTAATGCCAATCTATATCGACGTCTGTCTGACGGCAAAGGGGATCAAAGATGAAGAATCCGTAGAGATGTTTGATCTTGTCATGCGCGGGCGTGTCATGGACTTCGCCTATCTGTATGACGGGTGGTCCGGCTGGATCTTCCGCACAGTCGATTTGGTGGCAAAACCTGGGAGTTTTACTTCGACAGTGAAAAGATCAGAAAGGAAGGCAAGTTCACACTATCTGAAAGTATTAGAGTATTACTACAAAGGCGTTATTGCGCAATAACGGCAAAAAATCCGGAATTTCGTCTGCGTGACGGATTCCGGATTTTTTTAGGCGACACCGCGCAATTGCGCCATCAGAACTTGAAGCAGTGCTTTTATTCGCACTTA
>FR890501.1:0-6801 GCA_000433415.1 Clostridium sp. CAG:448 | reverse complement strand
AATGCACGCAAACGCTCCGTCTGCGGATTCTCCATAATGGTCGGTTTTCCTGTCTCAACAATATTGCCGCCGTCCATAAAAATCACCTGATCCGAGACCCCCCGCGCAAAAGACATCTCGTGCGTAACAATCACCATGGTGGTCTTCTGCTCTGCCAATCCGCGAATTACCCGCAGAACCTCCCCGGTCAATTCGGGATCCAGCGCAGAGGTCGGCTCGTCAAAGCACAGAATTTTCGGCGACTGTGCCAATGCGCGGGCAATCGCCACACGCTGCTGCTGCCCGCCGGACAACTCACACGGATATGCCTGCATCCGGTTTTCCAACCCGACGCGCACAATCAGCTCCTTGCCACGCTCCTCAATTTCGGAAAGCACACTACGCGGCTGTTTGCATTTGCGCGCCTCCAGTTTCGGTGCAAGACAAACATTCTCAAGAACCGTATACTGTGGAAAAAGATTGAAATTCTGGAAAACCAAACCGAAATTCAACTGCCTGCGCCGCTGCTCCTCACGCGGTACCGGCTTTTTCTCTTCCGCATCAAAAATCTTCTCTCCGTCCACAAACACCTGTCCGGATTCGGCATGCTCCAGAAAAGTCATACACCGCAGCAATGTGGTTTTCCCGCTGCCGGACGATCCGATGATGGAAAGGACCTCTCCCTTCTCCATGGAAAAATCAATTCCGTGCAGAATCTCCTCCGCTCCGAAACTTTTTCTGATATTTTTTACTGCAAGAATCGGCATTGACTCCCCTCCCCTCAACTCTTGAAATACGACAGCTTCTTCTCCGCCTTGCCCAGCACAAAGGTCAGCAATGCGCTGAACAACAGGTAAAACGCACCGATATAGAACAGCGGCCAAATAATCGCGTAGGTTGCAACAATACTTTCAGCCGCCTTGACCAGCTCAATAACCGCAATCACGCGGGCAAGCGAGGTATCTTTGACCAGTGTGATAATCTCATTGCTCATTGCAGGGAGAATCCGTTTGATCACCTGCAAAAGAATCACGGAGAAAAAGGTTTGTCTCCGCGTCATTCCCAAAACCTGCCCCGCCTCATACTGCCCTTTCGGGATGCTCTCAATCCCCCCGCGGTAAATCTCGGAAAAATAGGCGGCATAGTTGATGACAAACGCAATCAATACCGCCATCAACCGGTTACGCATCGGCGTATGAAAGATCAGACCCGGTCCGTAAAAAACGACAATGACCTGTAACATCAAAGGGGTTCCGCGGATAATCCATATCAGCGTCCTGGTCAGCCAACGAAGCGGCTTTATGCCGGACACCGAACCGAAGGTAATGACCAATCCGAGCGGGATGGCACAAACCAGTGTCACTATAAAAATCAGAAGCGTCGTCCCGAAGCCCTCGGTCAACTGTTTGGTTACCGTCAAAAAATCCATGTACTACTTTCCCCTTCTCGCCAGATTCACCCTGCAAAGATTTCTCTTTGCAGGGTCAGTACAACAACTTATAGTTTCACTGCGTCATTCCGGTGATGCCTTTGCACGGTGATCTCTTATTTTTGGTTTGCGATCAAGCGATCCTTCAGACCGTACTTTTCCGCAATGGTGTTCAGCGTACCGTCTTTGATCAGAGCATCAATGGCTTCTTTGACCTTTGCCTGTGTTGCCGTATCCGCTTTGCGGAAACCGATGGCATATTCCTCGGACGGCAACTCAACTCCGGTTACGATCTGCAAATCACTGTAATCGGTATTGTCTCCGACGCTTGCCTGCGCCATCACAATGTCAATCACCGCTACATCTGCAGTACCGCTCTTGACTTCCATCAACGCGTCTGTCTGTTTACCAACCGGAGTGAACTTCTCCTTCAGGTTGGCATCTTCCTTTGCAACCGTTGCACCGGCAGACCCGTCCTCGGCAACGACCGCCGCACCCGCCATCGCGGCAAGCGATGTATACTTTTCCGCGTCTGCCTTCCGGATGACGCAGACCTGCTTGTTCCGGATATAACTTTCCGAAAGTCCGATCGATGCCTTCAACTCATCGGTCACGGTCATACCGTTCCAGATACAGTCAATATTGCCTGCATTCAGTTCTATTACTTTGGAGTTCCAATCGATTTCAACGAATTCGGCTTTGACACCCAGCTTCTTGCAGACCGCTTCCGCGAATTCGGTTTCAAATCCGGTCCACTTGCCGCTGTCGTCTTTGTAGTTCATCGGTTTGTAAATGGTTACACCGATTTTCATTGTACCTGCTTTTTCGATCTTTGCCCAGTCGTCTGTTTCCTTCTCGCTGCATCCGGTCAATCCGACCACAGCCATTGCGCAGAGCAGTGCGCATACAACAAAACACATCACTCTTGTCATTACTTTGTTCTTCATTGTTTATTCCCCTTTACTGTTTTATGCGGCGCATCGCCGCTTCACTGTGATAATAGTTTATCACTTTACCACGATAAAGTCAAGAGGAAAATCAAAAAAAGATTTGATTTGTATGAATGTACATATTCGCACCGTAAAATCGACCGTTTTCGGTCAATATACCGCTGTATTTCTCCTCTTTTCGTCTGAAATGAGGGACAACGATCTGAAAACAGCGATTTTTCTACTTTTTATATCCGGGATACACCTCATAATGTTCCTCTGCAGTATCAGGGTTGTGTCTGACAACCGTATAGAAGGGGGCATGATAGGTAACGGCACCCTCACCGTACTCCGTCAAATATGCAAACCGGGGTGCCTGCCCGATATAACAAACACTGATAAAATCCATCAGAATCATGCCCCCCGTCAACAGTACAAAAACACCTGCCGCAAGCAAAATCCGACGCTTTTTCAACAAAAGAAACACCCCCGCAGCCGCAACCAAAGCCCCTAAAACGGCAAATTTGGCTCCCCATCCGCTCTCGCTTGGAAATACGGCAAACGCCGACATCATCAGAAAACAACCAAATCCCAGCAAAATAAAACAAATCGTTTTTTTCATGCGGACAAGCTGTCCCTGCTTTTCTTCTTTTGCATACTGCGCCGCACTGACCAGTGCCTCTTTGGTTTCCTCATTCATTTTCTTGCTCTTCCTTTCCCCATCAATGATCTCACGGATATCAACGTCGTAAAAATCCGCAAGTTCAACCAGCACCGACAAATCCGGCAGAGTGGTTCCCGTTTCCCATCTGGAAACCGTTCTGTCCGACATCCGCAACTGCTCCGCCAATTGTGCCTGCGTCAAGCCCTTCTCCTTTCTGAGCTCCCTTAAAAAGATTCCGATTTTTTTCGAATCCATTTTTCCATCTCCTTTCTCCGTAAAGATAACAAAAAATGCGTGCAATTACAACGACATCAAACGAGAATTTTCAAAATCAGAGGCACCAGACAGAACTGTCCGGTCATTTTTTGCGCAAAAAAACACGCTTTCATCGCAGAAAACGGGCGTCACTGCTTCCGAATCATTATATCACAACTCATTCCGCCATGCAACCGCTCTTTGTAAATCGGCGCCCCTTTCCCGGACTCTTCGGGTTCCCGTTCGTTTGTGCTTGCTTTTTTTCTTTTCCTATGCTATAATGGTACGCAGAGGATGCACTCCGCCAGAAACTCAGAAAGAAAGGACGCTTTCGTCAAAGCGAATGCCACGGTCAACAAAAATGAAGCTTGCCACCACAACCTCTGATTTTTCCCATTACGCAAACACCCCCGCAGAAGCGATTGCACTTTTGGCACAGACCCCGTTCAGAAATGTGGATTTGTACCTGCCGCACAGCTTTATGGGGGAGGACTACCGTACACTGATCTACGACGCAGGAAATGCAGCGGCAAAATACGGAATGACCTTCGTGCAGTCCCATGCAGGAGATTTTTTTGCGGGAAATGACTTCATGCTGACATCGCTCGGGCGCGCGCTGGAATCCTGCAAAATGCTCAACATCCCCGGAACGGTCATTCACGCGCAAGGACTGCCCGGTAGCGGCTATCCCGCCGGCAAACAGGCGTTTTTTGATTACAACCTTTCGCTGTACAAGAAGCTTTACCCCCTGATGGAAAAATACGATATCGCCGTATACATTGAAAATTCCGCCGAAGCCAATATGGGCAACTCGTTCTATTTCATGACCGGCTCGGAAATGGCAGAATTCCTTGAAAAGGCGAATCATCCCCTGCTCCGGGCGGTATGGGATATCGGTCATGCAAATTTACGGGGAAACGACCAGTACCGGGACATCTGCGATCTCGGAAACCGCCTCGCCGCAATCCATGTCCATGACAACGACGGCAGATGCGATGAACATACTGCCCCATTTCACGGAACCATCGACCTCGACCCGGTTATCCGCGGGCTGATCGACACCGGTTTCAGAGGCTGCTTTACATTCGAGGCGGACAATTTTCCGTTAAACGACAGAAGCTGGCCCTACACACGCCGGGATTCCGGCTCGGGTAAAATCCGCCAGGTCCCGCTTGCGATCAAACTGGCGTATGAATCCATCCTGTACGACACCGGCAAATTTCTGCTTACATCCTACGGAATCTTTGAACCGTAAGCGTATACATAACAAAAATCTCTCCACGTATTGACATCTGCGGTCGTCTGTGATATAATAAACCCATAAAATCAGTATGGATTTTTCTGTGACTGCGAATTCACTTTTCGCCATACACCGCGCGGTGTATGGCGTTTTTTCGGTGTAAAGTGATCATCGCGGAATTCCTGCGCGAGGCGCAGGCAAAAACAACGAAAAAAACATACGATCGGAAAGAAGGACCCAAGATGAAAAAAATCAGATTATCAAGCGAAATTGCCTATTTGCTCGCCATTGTACTTCTGTCCCTTGCTGTGGCAATCCTGACCGCGGCAGATTTCGGCATTTCCATGATCGTAGCACCCGCTTATCTGCTCAGCCTGAAAGTCGGAAGGATCACCTTCGGTCAGGCGGAATACATCATACAGGCGGGCGTATTCGTTTTGCTATGCCTGGTGCTGAAAAAGTTCAAGCCTATTTACCTGATGTCCTTCGTCACCTGCCTGATTTACGGGGCGGTGCTGGATCTGTGGCGACTGATCCCCTGCTTCAATCCCTCCGTCACCGAACCGGGCAGTATGGCATTGTGGCTCCGGATTCCGATGTTTATCATCGGTGTTCTACTGACATCGTTCTCGGTGGCACTATTCTTCAAAACTTACCTGTATCCGCAGGTCTACGACTTTTTCGTAAAAGCCGTTTCGCTCCGGTATGGCATCAAACTCTCCGTTTTCAAAACCATCGTCGATATTACCCTGCTGTTGGCAAGTACGGTCATGACCCTCTGCTTTTTCGGAAAGTTTGTCGGCTTGAACTGGGGCACCCTCGTGATGGCAATTCTGAACGGGACAATCATCGGATTTTTCTCAAAACGGCTTGACCGCACCTTCGTGTTTTACCCGCATTTCAAAAAGTTTGCGTCCTGTTTTGAACTTGAAAGAAAACAGGTTCCTGCCGACCCGTCACCCCTGTCCGGCACTTGACAAAACCGTTTTCCGGTGCTATACTTGACTTAATCTTAGAGGGATCCCGTAAAACGTAAAATGCGCAAAACTGCCGCCATTCCACCGGCAAAAACCACGCACTTTGCGAACTGACATCTCCCCTGAAAGCAATTCACATGAAAGAAGAGGACACAATGATGAAAAACAGTGACACAACCTCCGGTACTTCCTTTCTGGACAAAAAATTCCACTACACCCAAATGGGATCCTCGCTCAAAACCGAGATTCTTGCCGGGCTGACCACCTTTCTTGCCATGGCGTACATTCTTGTCGTCAACGCGGGCATGTTTGAAAACCTCGGCACGGTATCCTTTGATGCCATGTACGTTACAACAGCGCTTTCTGCTGTCATAGGAACGGTGTTGATCGGACTTTTATCCAATCTGCCCCTGGCACAGGCGCCGGGCATGGGGCTTAACGCCTTCTTTGTTTATACGGTCTGTCTGACACTCGGCTTTACCTATGCCAATGCGCTTGTATTTGTGCTTTTCGACGGACTTATTTTCGTACTGTTGACCGCAACAGGGCTGCGGAGAATTATTTTTGATGCCATTCCGCCCGTTGTAAAGGCAGCAATTCCGGCAGGTATCGGTCTGTTTATCGCCTTTTTGGGACTTCAGGATGCCAAGCTTGTAGTTCCGGATGCATCAACCGGGGTGACACTGGCATCGTTCAATCTTCTGGGCAACGCTACCTGGGCATCCGTCATGCCGCTAATCGTTGCCGTATCCTCCTTTTTGCTGATTGCGGTTCTGTCCTGCCGCAAGGTCAAAGGCGCGATCCTCTGGGGAATCCTCGGCGGGACCGGACTGTATTACCTGCTCGGGTTGACGGTTCACGGATTTTATGACGGATTTTCCGAAAAACTCTCCCTCAACCCCTTCAAACCGTTCGCTTCCTTCGCCTCCGAATCGTTCGGGAAGGTATTTTCGGAGGGCTTTGACTTCTCCTCCTACCTGAACACGGAAGGGCATTCCGTAGGTGGACTTGTGATTCTCTTTATCACAACCGCACTGGCTTTCTGCATGATCGATATGTTTGACACCCTGGGAACACTGTACGGTGCCTGCCACAGCGGCAATCTGCTCGTCAAAAATGACAAGGGCGAGCCGGAAATTCCGCACATGGACAAAGCAATGATGGCGGATGCCGTTGCCACCTGTACCGGTTCCGTATTGGGAACCTCTACCGTAACGACATTTGTTGAAGCCTCAGCCGGTGTGGTCGCCGGCGGAAGAACCGGTATGACCTCTCTCGTTACGGCTGCCGCCTTTGCCGCCGCGCTGTTCTTTGCACCGGTTGCCAAG
>FR890500.1 GCA_000433415.1 Clostridium sp. CAG:448 | reverse complement strand
CTGCATGTCGAAAATCGTGTGGTTGAAGCAGGAGAACACGAAGGGCGCCTTCAGGCTGGGCAGGCTCGTCATGTAGCCCGTGGAGGCCTTGCCGGGCTTGTTCTGCAGATCCATCAGCTCGTGGTCGATCATGAAGTCGATGAATTCGCCGGTCTCTGGGCTGATCTCGTGATACATCTTCTGCGCGGTCTTGACCATGAACGCGTCGTCGCCCGCAGGCTCGGCATTGCCGTCGGGGAATACCATCTTTTCGTCATACCACATGACATGATCGACCCCCAGGCGCTTTGCCTGCGCGTCATAAAGCTTGGTGCACAGCGGCACCAGAAATTTGCGCACCTGCTCGCGGAAGGACGCAACCTCCTTTTCACCGTAATCGGTGCGCCCCTGCTCCAGATAGCCCACGGGGATGTAGTTTTCGTAGCCGAGATTCTTGCCCATTTGATTGCGGATGCGGATCAACTCATCCCAGATCTCCTCCAGACGCGGCTCGTTGTCCTCGTAGAATTTTGCGTATGCCTTTACCGCGGCGGCGCGTACCGCGCGGTCGGCATGCTCGAAATACTTCTGCAAGCCGTAGAGATTGAGCGTCTTGCCGTCAAAGGAAATCTCGGCAGTCGCCATGATCTTCTGATACTCGTTGGTCAGGCGGCTTTCCTGCTGGCGCAGGGGAATGTTCGCTTCGCAGTACAGCTTTTTCTGCAAATCCATGGAGACAAAATACTGCTTGCCGAACTCCCGCTCAATGTCCGTGCGGAAGGGGCTGGCGGCAATGGCTTCGCTGAGCGCAATCTCTGCGCCGCCAAGCGTGGGCAGGGTGTCCTCCAGATAGCCGATCTCCGCCTCGTAAAACGCATCGCGCGTGTCAAGCGTGTGGCGGATTTGCGCAATGGAATACTGCGTGAAAAGCTCGCCGTTCACGCGGTCCATCTCAAAAAGCAGCCCGCGCAGCGCCTCGTAGTTTTCCGCCCGCTCGACAGCGTCCTTCCATGCGGCAAGCTGCGCCCGCCGCGCCTCCAGATCAGGGCGTTTGTACGCCAATGTTGAAAATTTGAAATTTTCCATCGTTTTGGGTTCTCCTTTATATGATTTATTTTCAGTATGCTGTGTATGCTTGTGTATGGTATCTGTGTCGGTATTATATCGGCAAATGAATTTCACTCAGTCGAACAATGCGCGGATAATAATAACTCTCAAATTCGTACCCTTGACGTTCCAGGGACTCTCTGAAATCAACATATTGTTGTACATCTTGCGGTGAATCAAAAATTCAGTTGCCGTCCAGCAATCCAAGCAGGGGACTGAATAATTCATCACATAAATCTTCGTATGAGCTTGAACTCTGCATGTCCGTAGCAACAAATTCATATCCTAAAAACGCTGTTTTTTTCGGGTTGATTATAGGCATTACCGCGCAATCCACGCAGCGCAATTGCTCCATACCCAAATCGAAACTGATGTAGATGTGTAACGCTCAATACCAACATTTTCTCATCCGTTCTGTGATGTCAATCACCCTGGATGTCTTACAACCATATTTCCCTTTTTCGAAAAAGCCTTTGTATGAGAATGTATTGTCTGCAAGATTATAAGATAGTTCAGCCTCATGAGTTTTCAGTTTCAGGCAGTCATTTGCCATAACATAAAACATCAAGCCAATCTCATTCAAGAGTTTCTCGTGATCAAATTTGACATACCTTACTTCGCCTCTGTTCAGGCAAGCATGTCCGTTACAAAGGTGTAAAGTATTGTACTGTGGAGGAATCAAGAATAATTTTTTATAGCTACTATCTGTATATGCAAGCCCGTCAATATCCAAAGAATCCGTCAAGGTTTTATCTTCATCTAAGTATACATACATAATAAAACTGTCATCAGACACAATGATTGAATATGTGGTTCCTAGATTAGGCACCCCGAAAAAATCGCAACTACGGGAAATGATATACTCATATAAATGCTCAATGGTTTCTTCTCTTGTTAGCAAAACGATAAACTGCTTCATATACTAAAATTTCAACCCTGCCCTTCTAATGTAATCAAAAGCTTTTGCAAGTCCTTTTTTTACAAATTCAGAATTTACAAGCTTTCTGGGAGCTGTAGGAAATGTCCCGTTATTGTAATACATTTTTTCAAGCCCCCTTGCGGTCATATGGATATTAGGCTTCCCTGAACCGCCCACTTCAACGTCGATTCTTACATTTTTGTATCTGCCAACATCCTCCGGTCCGGCAACTGTTCTACTGTCTAACTTATTGCCACAACCTGTATTATGTACTAAAATGGGATTTTCGCCCACATAATAAGTATGGAATTCCTCAACCTCAAAGTTGTATGTTGTCTCTGGACTTTCCAGCAATTCATGCTTCGACTTTCCAGCAATTCATGCAGAACCTGTTCGACAACAACCTACTCGCCATTAAGCATAACGAGAATATCACCGGCTCTGAGGTCAACTGCGCTTGTCCAACCCTTGACAGGAGAATAGAACGGATGCATCGGTGTACAGGTAATCTCCTCACCGTTCACCTTTACATGAACCCATTCCTCGGTCTCATTGCGGAAGTTTTGCACGACTTCTTTCAGCGAAGTCTCGCCGGTTTCTTCATCGGTTGCCCATACAAGGTCACCAGGTTGGATGTCTTCAATCGGTACAAGCCCGGATTTGGTTGCCACCAGCGTCCCCGCTATGAAGCACTGAATCATACCAAGCTTTTGTCCGACAAACTGCATTCCGCCCGCCATAACGCCGCTTGTAATACCTACCTTAAGTGTTTCCTTAAGAGAAGGATTCCTACCGTAAGCAATCTTTTCGGTAGCTGCATATGTGGCGGCACTGACTGTTCCTTGGACAACACCCGTCAAAAGCGGTGCTGTCAGATTTCAATTGCTGGATCGTTTAAATTGCTGCTTAAGTATTGAGTTCTGCAAATGAGCGACTACAATTGTACTATATTATTGAGATAATAAGCGCAAATCGCATGCGTCATGGCTTATTCTGATGAAATCTATCATATTTTGTGTTGCGATTTACATCATATTGTACACCAATTAACACGAAAAGGACAAAAGACTGTGCTATATTAAACACAAACGGCAAGGTCAAATTATCAGTAAATAAAGGAAGAAACACATAAACAAAAAACCAGATGAATTGAAATATTACGAAAAATCGCTTTGCTCTCATCCAAAAATAATACTGTTTTCTAAAATGAGTTATATAATCAGACAAATATGACATTGAAATGTTTTTTTGGCTCCTGAATTCAGCTGATCTATATGTTCTTTTCCCAATATTGCACAATGCAATCGACCATATTATTCCGCGTAGCAGCGCATAGTTTCCCATAGAAAATAATAATGAGACAATAGCAAAAATATAGTACAATTCAGATTCAATCATTGAGCAAACCTCGTAAACATGGACTTTGTTGAGTTGATCCCCAAACCTGTGAGTCCTGATTTTGCAAAAGCTTTTTTTACTTCACCCGTTTTGAAAATTCGTTTGGAAAGTTGTTTTCCAAGAGTTACAGCAGTTTTTGAATTGCCTTGGCTAGCTCCAGAACCACCAGCAAGTCCACAAACCGCGCCTATAGCACCGTCAATAAGCATTTCACCAGTATCAAAGGCAGTTCTTTTCCCTTTGGCTATATCGATTCCTTGTTGAGCTGCATTGCCGGCCATTGCGATGGCGGCTCCTCCAACTATTTGACCGACAAGACCTACCGTTACAAAACATACGGTCTCCTTTTGTTCTATGATTGGTCTATTGATCCAATATAAAATGATCGATTGCGGGGGCGTAGTATGCAGAGATGTATTATAAAGATAACCGTTCGGTACTGAATTGTATAAATTGACCTTTTTGTATATCACGAGGAATGGCACAGTCAAGCTCAATGGTAATAGCATTAGTCAATTCTACACATGGTGGATCAACGTTTAACACTTTTGCGACAATAGTACATGAATAAAATCCACCTGCTTCATCTTTGGCAATCTCCGGCGAATTGTATGCCCATGTAATGTTGCTTGAATAAAGGGATAGTAAAGAAATATTCTTATGATTTGAGGCAACATAGAGTTGTTTGAGAGAAGGCATGCGCATATTGAATAAACTTATAAATCCATTTGTTCATCAATCCTCACCCATAAATATATCTTGCCCTTGATACCTTATTGTTCATGTCCACGTCCTGATCCACGAGCATGATATATTCATTCCTCCTGGCAATTGTGTTTTTTGCCGGGGGCATCTGATAATCGCCGGCACCCATGGTGACCATTTTCCAATACGGGAACTTTTCGGTCGGATCATAGAGAAGAATGTCGATATGAAATCCGTCCATCGCGACCGGATGTATCACACGGTCATTCTTTTGCCCAAAGTATTTGTCGCAATGCCGGATAAACCGTTCCATTTGTTTTGCCGTCATAAAACCACCGTCTTTCATGACCAGTATAACATATCATCCCGATTGTGTAAAGGGGAAGCGACAGAAAAAACGATAAAAACCGGTTGAAAAATCCGCCTGCCGTTGCGAACTCCACCACGCCACATGCATTTCTTCCGTTGAAAAAAGAGCCTGCTTGTTACAAAGGAAAAGCATCCCGATAAGGAACGTCTTTGAATTTTTCTTTCAAAGTTTCAAAAGCCTGCACGTATTTCTCAATTTTTGCTTCATTCCCTCTGACTTTCAAAGCAGGTTTGCGCTTTCCGACAATGATCGCTCCGGGTACATTCACCGGATTTTCATTCGATTCAAATAATTCGCAGTCATGCTTGGGTTTCAAAGAAAATCCTTCAACCTGTGGAAAGTTCGCAACAATCCATGCCATCTGTTCCGTTGTGAAAAGATTTGTCGGAAAATCAAACACCTTCAGGTGTGGGAGCTGCTCCATAAAAGACAGATCGTTGTCCGCAATCGCGCGCCCGGTAAAAGAGAGCTTTTCCACGCCTGTGTTTGCAAGCGCCATCATACGATGAACTTGACAGAACCTCTGAAGTATGGTATACTATTAACGGCACACAGACGAAGGCATATTCTTATGAATACGATGCTAACGGTATTGGTGCATAACAGTTGTCAGCACAAATCGTCAAGTTGGCGTAAACAAAAGTCCGATTATTGGAAAGCAAACAAGGATACGATATCAGATTTGTATGACTTATCCGGTAGTAATGTGGCATTGATGAGCAAAGGGAAGGCACCTATAGGGTTCGACGGACATAGAATAGAGTTGCATCATGTGGATGGTATTGCCAACAGTTCCAGAATTATTCCGATGACAAAAGCATCACATACTATTCTACATAAATATATTGGATATAGTAATTTTTTGGATTACATAATAAATATGAACAAAGTAATATC
The DNA here is from genome assembly GCA_000433415.1 of Clostridium sp. CAG:448. GTDB lineage: Bacteria > Bacillota > Clostridia > Oscillospirales > CAG-272 > CAG-448. The sequence continues at coordinate 358 of FR890500.1, read as the reverse complement.
GGATTACGCATCCGGAAAAATGTCACATGAAGAGTTTGAGGCTGAACTTTACATCAACCCTGAACTTTGGAATGATATTCAAAGTCTTGTCCCTCGGGATATTGCTGATGTGCATTGCCCCTTTCGTCAAGTATGGGGCAATATACCCGGATTTGAAACAAATAATTACCAAGTTAAATCAACGGTAACTTCATTTGGGTACAATTATTCCATGGCGCACGGATTGATTAGCGCATTGGTAAAATATCAGTATCCCGATGTTGTTTGTCGCGAGCCAATAGGTGAATCGCCAGATAGCTTACTTGAGAAAATGCTCATGTACGGTAAGGAAGCAAGCAACCGAAAACAAGAGATAGAC
>FR890499.1 GCA_000433415.1 Clostridium sp. CAG:448 | reverse complement strand
GCCGCACTCCGTTTTCTGTTCGCACGGCGCAGGCTTTATCGTTTCCTTTGACCGGGTGCGCGACTACATGCACCTGCCGCCCGCCTACCGTCCCGCCCTGCCCCTTGCCGACGCCCGCAGTGCGGTGCGCAAAGTGCGGCAGTCCTCCCGCGCGGACGACGACGAGCTGGAGCGGATCATGCTCCGTGCCTGCGGACCCATCAAGCGGCGCGCCTACCGCGACCCACACCGACTGACGGTCAACGGAACGCCGACGGTCTATACGCAGCGCCCCGTCCGACTGCTGATCGACGGATACAACGTCATTTTCGCCTGGGACTTTCTCTCGGACATTGCCGCGGAAGAGGCATGGCCGCGGAAGCCCTCGCGCGGGCGCGGACGGCACTGACCGATCTGCTCTGCAACTACGCCGCCTTCACGGGCGCCGATGTGCTCCTGGTCTTCGACGCCTACCGCGTGCCCATGAACGCGGGACGCACGGAAGAGGTCGACGGCATCCGGGTGGTCTATACGGCAGAGGGGGAGACGGCAGACGCGTATCTGGAAAAATACATGCACCTCGCCGGTCCCGACTACACCCTGCGGCTGGTCACATCCGACCGATTGATACAGTTTTCCGCCGTACATGCCGGCGTGCTCCGGATGTCCGCGCGTGAATTCTTATATGAAATCCAGCGCATTGATCTGGAGATCCGTGCGCGGATACAGAAACTGGAAAAGGAGAATCCGTAACATGAAAAAACAAACCAGACTGCTGCTCTGTTTTTTGACAATTCTGCTTGCACTGGGGCTCTCTGCCTGCTCCGGAAACGGCGAAAATCCGGCGGAAAGCACCGGCGCGGACAGCCGGCCGGAAGAAAGCACCGCAGGCACAACGGACAACACGACCGAGAAGCCGGGGGACGACTCCGGTGAAGGAACAACCGGCACGGAGACGAGCGGCGCGGAGACGGGCGGCTCCGAAACGACCGGCTCGGAAACGGGCGG
>FR890498.1:6773-8244 GCA_000433415.1 Clostridium sp. CAG:448 | reverse complement strand
CGCCGGCAACCGCTGCGAGCGCCCTCTGCAGGCAGGAAAAAAGACGGAACACTTCGATCTGTTTGCGTACAAGGAGCGTTTGCTTGCCTCTTACCGCAAAAATATCCGGCAGCCGGACAAAAAGACGGTCGGTCTGCCGATGGGGCTGAACTTCTATGACCTGCTTCCCTTCTGGCATGCGTTCTTTACGTCGTTGGGATACAATGTGCTGGTCTCGCCCCCCTCTTCCCACAATCTTTACCGGCAGGGGATTTCCACCATTCCCTCCGACACGGTCTGCTACCCGGCAAAGCTGATGCACGGTCACATTGACTGGCTGATCTCGCAGGCACCGGATTACATCTTCTATCCCTCCATGACCTACAATGTCGACGAGGGACTGGGGGACAACCACTACAACTGTCCGGTGGTTGCCTATTATCCGAAGGTCATTGACGCCAATGTCAAGAACTTCGGCAATATCCCGCTGATCAGTGACTTCATCGGCATCCACGACAAAAAGGCATTCCGTGTGCACATGTCGGAAATCCTCCGGCGACACTTTGCGCCGGTGACAAACAGCGATCTGCGCCGCGCTTCGGACGCCGCCTACGCCGCCTATGAACGGTACAAAGCGGCTTTGCGGATTGAGGCGGACCGTTATATTGCGATTGCCAAGGAACGGCATCTGCCCGTCATCGTGCTGGCAGGGCGCCCCTATCACATCGACCCGGAGGTCAATCACGGAATCGACCGTCTGCTTTGCGACCTGGGCGCCGTGGTACTGACCGAGGACAGCGTCAGTTGGCGGGAGGAAAAATTCCGCACCACGGTTCTGAACCAGTGGGCGTATCACTCCCGGCTGTATGCCGCCGCCAAATATGTGACGACACAGCCGAATATGCAACTGGTACAGTTGGTTTCCTTCGGGTGCGGCGTGGACGCGATCACCTCGGACGAGGTCCGCACCATTCTGGAATCGGCAGGAAAGCTGTACACGCAAATCAAAATCGACGAAATCACCAATCTCGGCGCGGTTCGCATCCGTCTGCGCAGTCTGTTCGCAGTCATGAATGACCGGGATTGAACGGGAATCCGGAAAGGAAACACCATGAATTTTTACCTGTTGCTTGGGCTGAGTGCCCTGCTTGCCTACCTTTGCGGCGGAATCAACGCAGCAATCATTCTCTCACACGCGGTCTATCACAAGGACATTCGGGAATTCGGCAGTAAAAACCCCGGATTTACCAATTTCAAGCGCGTATTCGGCGGACGCTGTGCGTGGTTTGTCTTTGTTTTGGATCTGCTGAAAACCATTGTCCCCGTGCTGTGCAGTGCGCTGCTCTTCCGTCACTTCTTCGGTATGTGGCAATTCGGGGCAGCGTACGCGGGCTTCTTTGCCATGCTCGGACACGCATTCCCGGTCTATTACGGGTTCAAGGGCGGGAAAGCTTTCACCGCGGGTGCAGCAGCCGCCTGGTTTGTGGACTGG
>FR890498.1:6414-6695 GCA_000433415.1 Clostridium sp. CAG:448 | reverse complement strand
ATCATGTCGCTGGCATCCCTCAGCGCTGCGGCGGTCTGCCCGATTTCTCTGTTCTTCCTCTCACCATCCTCGTGGGGCACCCTGCTGTTCTGCTTTTTATCGGCAACGCTCCTGATCGTGCGTCACCACGCGAACATCGCGCGTCTGATTCACGGAAAGGAATCAAAAATTTACCTGTTCGGCAAAAAGAAAGCCTGAAACGGACCGCACAATTCCGCAAGAAAGCGGGATTGTGCGGTTCTTTTTTGACGCGATCGCGCATTTGAGCAAAACCGCCAAAG
>FR890498.1:3881-6401 GCA_000433415.1 Clostridium sp. CAG:448 | reverse complement strand
AAACCCGCCAAAGTCCGCACGCAGAAATTGTCTATTCCTACAAAAATTGACTTTTCGCGAAAAACTTTCAAAAATCGTGTGACTTTCAGCCGTTTTTTTCGTTAATAATAGTGAATGGGGTCTCCGGAACAGACATTGTGCAGAAGAACCAACGAAAGAAATTTAGTTGAAAGTAGGGGTAATTGTACATGAAATGCAAATTTTCAAGCCGACAGACCACACCGTTTGTTCTGCTTTTGTGCGGCGCCGTTTTGCTTTGCATCCTTGACATTCTTGTTTCGGTTTTTGTTCCTTCCAATCTTTTCTACATTTTGATGCTCGCCGTACTCGCACTTTCCTGCACGCTGGCGGCGCTTCGCTTCCGGCTGGCGGCGGGGTATGTCCGGATTGACGAGGACGGGGTCCTTGTGCTTTCCGCCTCCGGCAAACGGGTGCGCAGAAAGATTCTGTGGGAGGAAGCCGCAACGCTGGCAACCGCGACCGACGGGGATCACATGTACCTTTGCCTGACCGCAAATCCGGCACTGCCCGCTGTCCGCAAATACCCTGCCGGCGCGGTTTATGCTCTCTTTTTCGACCGGCAGACCATATCTTTCCCTGCCGACGCACAGATTGCTGCTGCCTGTGCGCAGAAAGCACAGGTCTACGGGGTTACCACCGAGCACAACGATGCCGCCGACGCCAATCCGGAGGTGGAAAAAAGCCGCCAAGCCGGCGCCAACCGCAGTTATCTGATCGCACTGGGCGTGCTTCTGATTATCGCCGTTTTGGTGACCGTTTTCTGCTGACCCCCAAAAAGCGCAAAAAAGTCCGCACACACCGGAGGAAAAACCGGCATGTGCGGACTTTTCGGTTGGGTAAAAAGCTGTCACAAAACCATTAAAACCACATAGGCAGCAAAATGGACAGATTGACGCACAGCGCCGTCAGTATCAGGACAAAGAGAGTGACCTCAATGACAACTGCAACGGAAACGGGAATTTTCATTTTGTCCTTCACCTCCTATGCATACAATACAAACTGCAACACAACCGCGAAAAAGAATACGAGAATCGGAATCCCCATACCGATCTCAATACAAAGGAGAATCCACTCCGCTTTTGAAATATAGCGGCTCTTAGCCGGTTCCGTAACATCAACGGAAGCGCTGTCCGCCGCCGGCTCCTTATCATGCCGGTTATTCTGATTTTCTTTCATTTGATCACCCCCGTTGCATACATCAGCGCAAGCACTCCATAAATGGTCAGCAAAAGCGCCACACCCTCGATCACAAGCAGGACGATATGGAAAATCCGTCTACTCTTGGGAATATCTTTGAAACTCAATTTTTAACCCCCTCAGTCCGATAAAAACTAAAGCAGGAGCACCAAACCGATGCACAACACCGCCAGTGACAAAACAAGCAGAACCACCTCAATGGCAGTCGCAACAGAAACAGGAATTTTCATTTTGTCCCTTCCCTCCTATGCATTCAATATAAACACGATCAGGCATGCGAGAATCGGAATCCCCATACCGATCTCAATACAAAGGAGAATCCACTCCGCTTTTGAAATATAGCGGCTCTTTGCCGGTTCCGTAACATCGACGGAAGCACCATCCGCCGTCGGTTCCTCATAATGCCGGTTATTCTGATTTTCTCTCATCAGATCACCCCCGTTAAATGCATGATTGCGAGCAGTCCATAAATGGACAGTAAAAACGCCATACTCTCGACTACAAGCAGGACGATATGGAAAATCCGTCTGCCTTTGGGAATATCTTTGAATCTGGATTTCGACATACACTTACTCCTTTGTATCATTATTGAACAAAATCCTGAACAAAATCAGAACCGTGTGGCGGGTATTTCTCTTGCAGAATTGTTTCTTCCGAATTAGAGCTCATAGAGTTGACAGCAATTATATTGACATATTTCAAATAATCCGGGTTGCTTTGGTATCATTGTAGCACACTTCAGACCCACTGTCAACCTTTTGTTAACTACTTATTTTATATTTTTTGCTTTATTATGTGAATCTCCTTGCATTTCCAACAATTATGATTCTTTTATATGTTCCCGAATCAGGCGATTGACTGCATCACGGACGTCCTGCAAAGCACGGGCGCTGTGTGCGCAGCGGGAAAACCGGATTTCTCCGAACACTTTTTCCATTTCCGCGACGACCCTGTCATACCCGACCAGGGAAGCCGCAAGCTCCATGGCGCGCTGATCCTGCAGCGCCTCGTAGAAGGAAAGGATGCGGATGGATTCCAGCGCCGATCCGTCCTGCGCGGGGTAGACCGAACAGGTATCGCCGGCGGGCACCCAATACTCGCCGCTGACATCCGTAAAGGGATTGATCGGATTGACCGAGGAGCAGTTCTGATAGAAATTGTACGCCCACTGCAAAAAGCCCTTGATCCGGTACTTGAAAAACTGCATACCGATGGAGCGGGTACGCCAAAGCGGCATGGCAATCAGGCGGTTGGAAACATGGAGGCACTGTCCGCAGCAGAAGTAGGGCCAGAGCCCCTGTG
>FR890498.1:0-3865 GCA_000433415.1 Clostridium sp. CAG:448 | reverse complement strand
CCTGTGAGCCCGCCTCAATAAAAGCGTCAATGTGGTCGTTGGAGGGGATCGGCGTTGCAACCACTCCCTGCCGGTAGAAATCGACATTGGAAAGCGCGTCCATGACGGGGTATCCTTCCAAAAGATCCGCAACAGCCGCCTTTGCCGCCCGGTAGGATTCCAGTTGCTCCCCGCTCGGTTCGTCCGAAATATGGAAGAAGCACCGGCGGTCATTGCCGTTTTTGCGCATGTGCGCAAGGAAGGCGGTCAGGAATGCACGCAGGAAGCGCACATAGGCAACGCCGGTTGCGTCGGTATCCCAACCGAACAGCTTCTTTTCCTCCCCGTCGACTCTGACCATCACCTTAGGCGCGTGTGCGGCGCCCCACTGTGTAAACAGGTGGGAAATTTCAAAATAGCGCACGCCGACGCGGTCGCACATTGCCACCCAGCGATCCAGGCGGTCAAATCCGAAGGTATAGGTTCCCGTTTCGGGCGAACCGCAGAGCGTCACATCCACCAACTGGCAGGTCAGGCGTTCTCCGCCGACTGCGGTATCCAGCGGCGGTGTAAAAACCGGGGTCAGAAGCAGGTTGATGCCGTTGCGGACGGCGGTGCGGGCAAAGTTTTCGATCACTTCCCAGTGCCGGTCCGACCAGACGGGACAGTGATAATAATGCGCCAGAGAATCACAGTGGAACCACTGCGTCAGAATCAGCTCCTGCGGCGGGAGCATGGCGTCCAAGACCTCAACAGTCAGCGTATGGGACGCAAGTGCCGTTCCCTGCGCATCGACCAGCTCCACGGTCAGCGGGTATTCCCCCGCAGGCTGACCGTCCAGGGCAAGCTCAAACCAGACGGCGTGCAACTGATTCCGGACGACGGAAATGCCCGCGCCGTAATGGAGCGGCTGCAGCACATCGGGATAGAGTCCCGGGGTGGTGCGCAGATAATTGTCGTCGGTCTGCCCCTCATACACGGGCATCACAACAGGCACCTGTTCCACCGTGCGGGCGGTCACAAGCGCGGAAAGGGGTCCGCTGACGCGCAACTGCGGCATCATGCGCTGCGGTGCGTCACCGTCGGAAGTGTGAAACAGCTGAAAGAACACGCGCTCGTTGCGCAGTGCGCTCAGCGTATGCAGCGCTTCAAACTGTTCTATGGGACTGTCAAGAAATCCCTTTTCCATGGAAGAAACCAATTTTGTGTTCAGCATAAAACCTCCGTAAGATTTCCGCCGGCGGGACATCGGGCGCCCGCGCGGTCGGGAGAATTTTTCAGGCTAAGATCGCACGCACGATCACAACGACCAGGTAAACTAGCAGAGAGATCACGGCACAGGGGGTATATGCCGCATGCAGCAGCACCCGCGGTGCCTCACGGAGCGTCACCTGCGCCCCGCAGTAATCGGAGGGCTTGTTGGCACGCGCCCATCCGCGGTAAATTCTGCCTGCTTCGGCGCAGAACAGAATGGCTGCAAGCAGGAAAGCGCCGATCAGGATCATAACCAGCAGTCCCAGGCTGTCTGCGGTCCGGTAAAATCCCGCGAAACCGGACTGCCAGAAGACACAGTAAAGATTATAGAGAAAATGCACCGCCAGAGCGCCGAGGAGCGATCTTGTCACATACATGACCATGCACAGAACCACGCCCGCGTAAAAATAGACCGGAAATTGCGCAAGGTTGAAGTGCAGGCAGGCAAAGAAGAGCGCCGACAGCACAACGGCACACGGCACGCCGATCTTTTTTTCCAGGTCGGCACACAGGATTCCGCGGAAAATCAGCTCCTCGCAGACTGCCGGCAGGGCGGCGTATGCCAAAATCAGGTAAATAGCACCGGCGGGGGTTCCGTCGTTGTGCGAAAGGAAAGTGTCGTAAAGCATGTAGCCGCCAAAGGAGGACGACAGACCGCCGGACAGCATGCCGATCAGAAGTCCGCCGCTGACCAAAAGGACGGTTGCGGAAAACAGCAACAGAAGATGGTCCGGGCGGAACACGGAAAGTCGCAGATCCCTGGCAAAGGAAACCTCCTGCCATCGGATGTAAAGGAAGGCGGGGACGATGAATACCATCAACTGCAAAAGGACGACAATCAGATACGCATTGCCGCGGTCGGTCAGGAGCGTATCCAGAAAGCGCGAACCGAGCAGCAGCACGTAGGTCACAAGCACCAAAAGAAAAACCGGTTCCCGGTGCATGCGTCCCGGACGTTTTCTTCGCCCGGTGTGTGGTTGTGCCGGCGGGGGCGTTTGTGCGTCCTGCGCGGTCGGTTGTGCCGGCATCCGATCGGATCCGTCCTCCCCGACCGGTTCAAAGCCGTGCACGGGTTCAGGCGTCGGCATGGTTGATCACCTCTCTTTCATTTACGGTCAGATTGACCCGTCTGTCGTGCGGAACATGCGGCAGTGCGGAAAAACAAAGATTTGCATAACAGATTCCGACGGACGTACCGGGGAATCCGGCAAGGAACCGGTCATAGTACCCGCCCCCGCGCCCGAGGCGCGTTCCGTCCGCGGCAAACGCAAGACCGGGCACCAGGCAGACCGTATCCGCGTCCGCCGCGGCAATCGGACGGTCCCCGCCTGGCTCAGAAATCCCGTAGGCACCCGGTTGCAGGTCGCTCGGGGCGGCAAACCGGAAAACCAGGAGTCCGCCGGGCGTGCAGACCGGAAACGCGAACCTGCGGTCCGCGGCGCACAGGGCGAGAAGATCCGGCTCGTCCCAAAGCGGCGCATACAGGAAAACGGCGGAAGCGCGGCAAAACGCCGGCAGCGCCGCAATCTGCCGCACGATCGAAGCATCCGCACGCCGTTTTTCGTCCGCAGGCGTCCGGCGGCGCAACGCAAGGCAGGCACGCCGCAGTTCTGCCTTCTCTGCCTGCCCTGCCTGCTCTGCATCCGGCATAGGCGCGGAAATCCGCATCCTCAATCCGCCAGCACCGACCGGCGCAACTCCTGCGCGCGTTCGTCTCCCAAAAGAACGCGGACAAGCGCCAGTCCGAATTCCAGCGCCGCACCCATGCCGACTGCCGTGATGAATTTGCCGTCGGTCACCACGCGCAAGCCTTCCGGCTGCAGGATTGCGCCCCGCAGTTCCGGCTCAAAGCCGGGGAAGCAGACCGCGCGCACCCCTTCCAGGTACCCGCGCTTGCCCAGGACGGACGGCGCGGCACAGATAGCTGCGATATACGCCCCGTTTCTCTGTGCGGTGCGCAGGGCGGCATCCACGACGGCGGACGCGTCCAGATGCTTGGTTCCGGGCATACCGCCGGGCAGAATGATCATATCCGGGCGGCTGTCCCGGTACAGCGTATCCGGCATATCCGCCTGCACGCAGATGCCGTGTGCCCCGCGGATCTGCTCCCCGCCAACACCCACCGTCGTGACCTCCAGTCCCGCGCGGCGCAAAAGATCCAGCGGGCAGAGCGCCTCGATCTCCTCAAAACCGTTTGCCAAAAACAGATATATCATATGCATATCCCCCTTATGTCCGTCATTGTCTTCATTATAACATTCCCCCATCCGTTTGTCAATCGCTTTCGGACATTTCGCACACGGGATCGTGCCGCCAGGAATGATTGACAAAATGGGAAAAATATGGTATACTGTCGGAACAGAGGGGGTGATCTGATGCGGTCTTATGCGTACTGCAAAGAATACCTGCCCGCACTCGCAGAAATTTTGCGCAAGGCGGGGGAAATCATCAGAAATGCACATCGGAATGCGGAGGCAATCGGCGTCCGTGAAAAGGCGGCGGAGGCGACGCATGTCAATTTTGTCACGGCGTATGACACGCAGGTGCAGTTTTTTCTCAAAGAACAGCTCCTGCGTCTTTTGCCGGACGCGACGTTTTATGCGGAGGAAGCCGGCGAACAGAACGGCAACAC
>FR890497.1 GCA_000433415.1 Clostridium sp. CAG:448 | reverse complement strand
ACCTCCGGCGCGCTCGGCTACACCATGCAGGTGGACGAGGGCAACCACTACCTGATGAGCAGGGAAGAGATCGAAAACAAGATTGCCACCTTCACCGGCGGGCGCGCCGCGGAGGAAATCGCCATCGGCTCGGTGACGACCGGCGCTTCCAACGACATCGAGCAGGCAACCCGGCTTGCCCGCGCCATGATCACGCAGTACGGTATGTCGGAGGAATTTGACATGGTGGCACTGGAGACCGTCACCAACCAGTACCTGGGCGGGGACGCTTCCCTTGCCTGCTCGGCGGAAACGCAGACCAAGATCGACGCGAAGGTGACGGAACTGGTCAAAAAACAGCACGAAAAGGCAAGACAGATTCTTTTGGAAAACCGCCAGAAGTTGGACGAGCTTGCACAGTACCTGTATGCGCACGAAACCATCACGGGCGACGAATTCATGCGGATTCTGAACGCCTGAGCACCACGCAAAAAGCGATCACCGCACCCCCGAAAAAGCGGAGGTGCGGTGATTTTCTCTTTGTTTTTATGTTTTTACTCCAGGTGCGCGTTCTTTAACCGGCAGTACCGGGTGCCGTCTTCCTCATAGGTGGAAAACTCCCCGCGGACCGTGATTTCGGAGCCGACCGTCAGCGAACTGATTTCCGTGAGATCCGGGGCAAATTCAATCCCCTGCGAACAGCAGGACGTCGCGTCGGCAATGACGCAGGCAAAGTAGCGCGCGCCGGTCTGCGTGTTCTCGTAAACGCTGAACTTCCCGCGCATCCGCACGGTTTTGCCGATGTACTTCTCCGGGGCATTGGTCATATTGAAGACCTCGGAATAAACCATCGTACTGCTCAGCTTTGTCAGGTCGACGTCAACCGCGCCGGCAGCGTCCCCTGCCCCGTCCTCCTGATTTTTCGAGCAAGCCCACAGCGTGCATACAAACACGCAGGCAAGGATCAATGAGATGATTTTTTTCATTTTGCAATTCCTCCTACCAATTTTCCGACGCAGAATGACAGCAGAAATGCGCCGATCTGTACCACTACAATCGTAGACCCGACGGGCGTTCCCGCCAGAACGGCAACCAGAATGCCGATGACCGAACAGAAGACAGACAGTACCGCCGCGCAGATCGTCACGCTCCTGAAGCTTTTGAACATCCGCATGGCGGAGAGTGCCGGAAAGATCACCAGTGCCGAGATCAGAAGCGATCCCACCAGGTTCATGGCAAGCACGATGATGACTGCCACAATGACGGAAATCATCAGGTTGTAAAGCCCGGCGCGCGTCCCCGTCGCCCGCGCGAAATGCTCGTCAAAGGTGACGGCAAAGATCTTGTGATAAAAGAACAGGAACACCGCCACGACCAAAACGGAGAAAATAACGCACAGCCACACCTCGGTTTTGGTCAGCGTCAGAATGGAGGTGGAGCCGAACAGCGTACTGCACACGTCGGCAGAGAGATTGGACGAGGTGGAAAACAGGTTCATGAGCAGATACCCGACGGCAAGCGAGCCGACCGAGATCATCGCGACCGCCGCGTCGCCCTTGATTTTGGTATTCTGCCCCGTGCGCAGAAGCAGAACGGCGCACAGAACGGTTACAATCATGACAAACGGCATTTCGCCCGTCAGTTTCAGAACCCCCGCAATCGCCATGGCGCCGAACGCCACATGGGACAGCCCGTCGCCGATGAAGGAAAAACGTTTGAGCACCAGCGTCACGCCCAGCAAAGAAGAACAGAGCGCAA
>FR890496.1 GCA_000433415.1 Clostridium sp. CAG:448 | reverse complement strand
CAGAAACCGGCGGGGACCGCCGCGTTAAAGCTGTCGCAGACGCCGGTCCGCCATGCTTCGTAGGCGGCGTCCGGGGTGTAGATTTCCATAAATTCCCGGCAGTGGGAGATGCGTTCCGTGTCCGGGTGGCGCTGGGTCAGGCGCACGCAGCTCCATGCGTCCCTGCCGGTTGCGCAGAGTACCTCTGTGCCGCGCCGGATCTCCAGGCACAGAAAGGCGGGATCCAGGGTGCAGTCGTTGGAATAGGGGCCGAACCCGTGCCCGTAGGCGATCAGTTCGACGGCAATGTGGTTGATGCCGACGTGCAGATCGCGCGAGAGATCCAGCGTGTCCACCCGCGCGTAGCCGTGCGCGGTGCGCGCGGGACCGTGCATCCGGATATTGCCGTTGATATAGAGCCGGCAGACGTTGTTTGCGGCAAGGCTGAGCGTCACGCCCGCCGGGTCGCCCTGCAGCATGAGGGCGCGGTAAAAGCCGAACTGCCGGTTTTCCGAGGCGTCCGCGCCGTCCGCAAAGACCGGCTGAGCCTGTCTGAAAAATTCCATACAAACCTCCGTATTGTTGATGTCGTTCGGGGTAGCACCATTGTACCACGAACGCGCAGGGATTGCAACAGGATTTTCGCATTTTCACAAATTTGTCAACGGACGTCATTTTTTTGCCGTGCGGACGGCAAATTTCAAAAAAAATCGCTTACCCCCCTTGAAATCCGCGCGGAAATGTAGTATAATGATATGCGATAGTATGGTTGTCCCTCACAGGAGTGCGGCGACCGGCAAAATCTTACTTTTCGGAGGTATCGCAATGGTAGTAGCCGGCGATTTTAAGAACGGAATCACATTTGATATGGACGGGAACGTTTATCAGGTTATCGAGTTCCAGCATGTGAAACCGGGCAAGGGCGCGGCATTCGTCCGTACAAAAATCAAGAATGTCATTACCGGTGCCGTGACGGAGAGAACCTTCTCCCCCACGGACAAGTTTGAGAACGCTTATATCGAGAGAAAGGATCTCCAGTACTCCTACGACGACGGAGATCTGTATCACTTCATGGATACCGAAACCTGGGAAGAGACCCTGGTCGCACACGACAAGGTCGGAGATGCGTTCAAGTTCGTCAAAGAAGAGATGATGTGCAAAATCTCCTCCTACAAGGGCAATATCTTCCAGGTCGAGCCGCCCACATTCGTGGAGCTTGCCGTTACCGACACCGATCCCGGTTTTGCCGGCAACACCGCAACCAACACGCTCAAGCCCGCAACGCTGGAGACCGGCGCCGTTATCAAGGTGCCGCTGTTCATCAACGTCGGCGACGTGCTGAAGATCGACACCCGGACAGGCGAATATCTGTCCAGAGCATAAAGCAATCAATCGGACGGGGGCTTCTTTTATCGGAAAAGAGTCCCCGCTTCTGTCAGAATTTCCGTAAAGAATCCGTCAAAACGGAGAAATGTCAAAGGGAAAATGTCAAAGGAGGATGGAATCATGACACTCAACGAAAAAAACGCATACGTCAAAGGTCTTGCGGAAGGCGCGGGACTGAACGCCGAAACGCCGGAGGGCAAGGTGCTGCGCGCACTGCTGGATCTGACCGGAGAGATGGCGCGCCGGATTGAAGAACTGGAAGACGACAGCGCATATATGCAGGATTACCTGGACGAGATCGACCACGATTTGGGGAACGTCGAGCAGTATCTTCTGGACGCTACCGACGATTTTGAAATCGGCATGTACGATGATGAAGATGATGATGACGATGATGACGATGAAGACGAGGACGAGGATGAAGATGACGCGTGCGACGGCAACTGCGCATGCTGCGAGCAGGACTGCGACGGGGAGGACGACGAAGAGGATGAGGACGACGAGGACGAAGACGACGATTTCGAGTATTACGAGATCGAATGCCCGTCCTGCGGCGAGGTCATCAGCGTCGACAGCGACATGGCGCTGGACAATCTGATCTGCCCTGCGTGCGGCGAGAAGTTTGCCTGCATCGTCGAAGAAGACGATCCCGTCAAGAACGACGCGACCGGCAAGAAGGACTGAGTCCTTTCCGATTGCGTTTTTGCAGCTTTTGTGATTGCAAAGGAGGAAAACAACCTTGCATGATGAACTGACCGCGATTGATATCCGGAAAATGCGGGAGGAGATTGCCGAGCGCCAGAAGCGGATTCCCGCACTGCGGGAAGAGGTCAAGCGGACGCGTGAATTCGGCGATCTGAGCGAGAACGACGAGTACCGCCAGGCAAAGCGGGAATACAACGCCAACAACAGCCGGATCCGCTATCTCGAGCGCATGATCGAAACCGCCGTGGTGATCGATACCAAGTCGGCAGACAACGTCGTCGGACTGTTTGACAGCGTGGTGGTTTACTACCCGGAGGACGACGAGGAGCGCACCGTGCGCATCGTCACCACCCTGCGCAACGACGTGCTGATCGACTGTATCTCCAAGGAGTCCCCCTTCGGGCAGGCAGTGCTCGGCAAACGCATCGGCGACCGTGTGACCGTGCGCGTGAACGAACATGTCAGCTACCCGATCGAGATCCGATCCATCAAAAAAGGGGAGGACGATCCCGACCTCCCGATTTCCAGTTACTGATGACCAAACGTTTGTCCCCCGCCGTCCTGCCGGCTCTTTCCGGTGCGTGACAGAGCGGCGCGGAACATCTCTTCCGCGTCAAACGTAGGGGTAAAACCGCCCGTCTGCGGCGTTTTTGCAGTACCGGCCGTCCCGCTTTTTGCGGGGCGGCTTTTTGCCGGCTGGGACATGCCCACCACAGGTTGGCTGCCCACCACAGATTGGCGATCCGATGCGTCGGTCAGGGGCGTAATCAGAAAGGTGTGGGGGGCGCACTTTTCGCGGCGGATCAACCCCTCGCATTCCAGGTGCCGGAGCAAATCCCGAACGTAACGCTCCGGGTATTGCAGCTCCGCCGCAAGCTTTTCCGTCGTGGTCAACAGCGTTCCGGTCTCCAGAAGCAGTGTCTCCCGCCCCATCCGTATCCTGCGCGGCGCGTGCGAAGCAAGAATCAAAAGATACGTCCATGCACCCAAAGCCCGCCCGCCTGCCAGAAACGGATGCGCCGTCCGGATCCCTTTGTCCACCTTGACAAACCCGTTTTCGTACACCTCATTCCCCCCTTTCCCCTATATCATACCCCCAACACCCCCCACCTGTCGTCCCCCTTTACGTCCCCTCTACGCAG
>FR890495.1:7335-14767 GCA_000433415.1 Clostridium sp. CAG:448 | reverse complement strand
ACTACCATCTGGAATTTCATGCGCCGGATACGGAGCGCGCCTATGCGTTGTCCGCCCTATTGAGCAATGCCGGCTTTGAACCGGGCATAGTGACCAGGAAAAACGGGTGCGGACTGTATTACAAGAGCGGCACGGCGGTCGAGGATGTTCTGACCTATATCGGGTGCCAGAATGCACTGTTTGAGATGATGAACTGCCAGATCATGCGGGATCTGCGCAACGACGTCAATCGGTCGACCAACTGCGTTGCAACCAATATCAAACGCACGGTCTCCGCGGCGCAAAGGCAGGCACAGGCAATTGCGGAACTGGAGCAGGCGGGGATTCTGGAGGAGCTGCCGGACGAGCTGCGTGACAGCGCATATCTGCGGATGGAATATCCGGAAATGCCGCTTTCCGAGCTTGCCATGATGCATGTGCCGCCCATTACCAAATCGGGTCTGAACCACAGGCTTTTGCGCCTTTTGCGGATTGCGGAGTCGGAACGCCTGAAAAACGGGAAGGAGTAACGGTATGGGAGAATTCGTGCATCTGCATCTGCACAGTGAATACAGCCTTCTGGACGGCGCATGCCGGATTGAGGACATCCCCGCCCGGGTCAAAGAATGCGGACAGGACGCCGTTGCGCTGACCGATCACGGATGTATGTACGGCGTGATCGCATTTTACCGTGCCTGCAAGGAGGCGGGCGTCAAGCCGATCATCGGATGCGAGGTGTATGTGGCGCGCGGCAGTCGGTTCGATAAAAGCGCCGGGTCGGAAAACCAACCGTATCACCTGGTGCTGCTGTGCAAGGACATGACCGGATACAAAAACCTGATTTCCATGGTGTCAAGCGCCTACACGGAGGGATTTTACGGCAAGCCGCGCGTGGATAACGAGCTTTTGCGCAGTCACGCACAGGGGCTGATCGCGCTTTCCGCCTGCCTTGCCGGACGCATTCCGCGCGCATTGGAGCGCGGTGAGTATATCCAGGCGGTTGCGGCAGCCAGGGAGTATCAGGAAATTTTCGGCGCGGACAACTTCTATATGGAATTGCAGGATCACGGCCTTGCGGAACAGCGCCAGCTTTTGCCGGAGCTCGTCCGGGTCGCTGAAGAGTGCGGCATTCCGCTGGTTGCCACCAACGACTGCCACTATCTGCGGCGGCAGGACGCGGATTCGCAGGCAATCCTGCTCTGTATCCAGACCGGAAACGTGATCACGGACGGCAGACCGATCGGCTTTGAAAACGACGAGTTCTACCTGAAGGACACCACGGAAATGCGCCTGCTTTTCGGGAAGTATCCGGGTGCAATGGAAAACACCGTGCGGATTGCGGAGCGCTGCCGGCTTGATTTTTCCTTTGACACGATTTATCTGCCCAAATTTCCCGTCCCGCAGGGAATGAGCGCGCCGGTTTACCTGCAGCGTCTTGCGGAGGAAGGCATGCACAAAAAGATTGCCGAGGGCTTGATTCCGTGCGCGGGACATACGGAATCCGAATACCGGGAGCGGATGACGTACGAGCTTTCCGTCATTGCGCAGATGGGGTATGCGGATTACTTTCTGATTGTGCAGGACTATGTCAATTTCGCGCGGCGTGAGGATATTCCCGTCGGACCGGGTAGAGGATCCGGCGCGGGCAGTCTGGTAGCGTGGCTGTTGGGGATCACGGATGTGGATTCCATCCGGTTCGATCTTCTGTTTGAGCGGTTCCTGAACCCGGAACGGGTGAGTATGCCGGATATCGATATTGACTTTTGCTATAACCGGCGTGATGAAGTGATCCGGTATGTCGAGGAACGGTACGGGCAGGATCACGTTTCGCAGATCATCACGTTCGGAACGCTTGCCGCGCGTGCCGCCGTCCGGGATGTCGGGCGTGCGCTGGGAATGTCGTATGCCGACGTGGATGCGGTGGCGCGCGTGGCGCGCCCCATACCGCAGGCGCCGGGAATGACCATTGCCACGGCACTGCAGCTGCCGGATCTGAAAGTGCTGTACGGCGAGTCGGAGCGGGTCCGGCGCCTGATTGATACCGCGCGCGCTCTGGAGGGAATGCCGCGGAACGTATCCGTACACGCCGCGGGTGTGGTGATTACGGACCGCCCCGTTGCGGATTATGTCCCGCTTGCGGTCAGCAACGGCACGGTGGTCACGCAGTTTGATATGGATACCGTTGCGGGGCTCGGACTGCTGAAGTTCGATTTTCTTGCCCTGCGCTACCTGACCATCATGCACGACGCGGAAAACGAGATCCGCGAGGAGGATCCCTCTTTCTCCCTTGCGGCACTGCCGCTGACGGACAGCGATACCTATGCGCTGATCGGAAAGGGAAATACAGACGGTGTTTTTCAGTTGGAATCCGCCGGGATGAAACAGGTGCTGACACAGCTGCGCCCGGAGAATATCGACGACATCATTGCGGTCATTGCCCTGTACCGACCGGGACCCATGGATGCGATTCCACGCTACCTTGCGTGCAGGCACAACCCGGAAAAAATCACCTATCCGCTGCCGGAGCTGGAGCCGGTTCTGCGCTCCACCTACGGATGCACGGTGTATCAGGAACAGGTGATGAGTATTTTCCGCATTGTTGCCGGATATACCTATGGGCATGCGGACATTGTGCGCCGTGCCATGTCCAAGAAAAAAGCGGGTGTATTGGAGGCGGAGCGTGCGGACTTTCTTGCCGGCGCCGAGAAAAACGGCATCGACAGGCAGGTGGCGCAGGCGCTGTTCGACGATATGGCAAGCTTTGCCAACTACGCGTTCAACAAGTCGCACGCCGCCGCTTATGCGCTGATTTCCTATCGCACCGCATATCTCAAGGCACACCATCCCTGCGCGTATTTTGCCGCACTGCTGACCAGCGTGTTGGACAGCCGCACCAAGATTGCGTCGTATATTGCCGATTGCGCAAAGCTTGGGATTGCGGTTCTGCCGCCGGACATCAACCACAGCCGCGCGGATTTTGCCGCGGACGGCAAAAATATACGTTTCGGACTTGCCGCACTGAAAAACGTGGGCAGACAGTTTATCGACGCCATTGTGGCGGAGCGGCTGCACGGCGCGTTTGCGTCGCTGGAGGACTTTATCTCCCGCATGTCAGGAAACGATCTGAACAAGCGGCAGATTGAGGCACTGATCAAGGCGGGGGCGTTTGACGGTCTAGGGGCGTACCGTTCCCAGATGCTGACCTCCTACGAAAAAATGATCGACATCGCGCAGCAGAAAGCGCGTTCCAACGTACAGGGACAGATGGATATGTTTGCGGCACACACCGACGCCGTTCCGACTTTTTCCTATCCCAACATACAGGAGTATGCAAAAAGGGATCTGTTGCTGTTGGAAAAGGAAGCGTCCGGCATGTGTTTTTCCGGGCATCTGCTGGATGACTACAGCGCGTGCGCGGAATCTCTCCACGCACAGCAGATTACACAGTTGCTGTCCGGCGAGGACGGGGAAGCGGCATACGCAGACAAGGCGCGCGTCTCCGTTGTCGGGGTGATTACGGATGTGACCCTGAAATCCACCCGCAAGGAAGAGCGGATGGCGTTCTTTACAGTGGAGGACCGCTTCGCCGGGATTGAATGCCTTCTGTTTCCGAAGCTGTATACGCAGTACGCCCATCTGATTCATACGGATTCCCCCGTGTACGTGGAGGGCAACCTGTCTTTGCGCGAGGAAGAAGATCCCAAACTGTTGGTCAGCACGGTTTCCGCATTGGTGGACAACCGGTCGTTCGGGCCTGCCGATATGCCGGCAAAGCAAAAAGTACCTGTGCAGAAAGCACCGGCAGACACGGGCACGGGGAAGCCGTTTGTGCGGCCGTCGCGGCTTTATCTGCGCGTACCGGATATGGAAGGAGAACTTTTCCGGAAGGCGCGCAATCTGGTGGATATTTTTGAGGGGAATGTTCCTGTCATCTTTTATGACGCGTCCGATAAAAAATACCATGCTTACAGCGTATTTGCAGATGCCGATGCGTTTGTGGTGGGGGAGCTGAAAAAGCTGCTCGGAGACGGGAACGTGATCGGCAAAGAGTAGAAACGCGCAATCGCGACAAAGCCGAGGGAGCCGTCTGAACGGTTTTTTTACGGAATCTGCCGTAACGGCTTGACTTTTTTGGAAAAAGGTGTATAATGAAAATCGGTGATTTATTTTTTCCGGAAGGAAGGGCACACAGTATGAATGAGAAGAACAAGAGCTTCGGAGCGCCGCTGATGGCGGTGGACGCGCTCGGCAGAAAAAGTGTGGGTTCGGAGGAAGTTTCCGCACCGCGTAAGAACAGACTTGTGGGAATGTTCTACTTTTTGTGGCTGGGAGAACACGGACGCCATAAGCCGTACGATATTTCAAAAATCACGGCACAGGATCCGGAAGCAGGATATAAGCCGGACAGCGATGTTTGGGGCGGAATCGGCTGTTACCACCATTGGGGCGAGCCGTTTTACGGTTACTACTATTCGGAGGACGAATGGGTTATCCGTCACCATATGAAGCTTCTGATGGAGGCGGATATTGACTTTCTGTTCTTTGATACCACCAACGCGGTTGTTTATGAAAAGAACTGCATGAAGGTCATGCGGGTTCTGCAGGAGTATCACGACGAGGGCTGGAAAATCCCGAAGGTCATGTTCTATACCAATTCGAATTCCGGAAAGACCGTGCAGGAGATCTATGACAATATCTACAAGATCAATTACTGCCCGGATACCTGGTTCTATTATGAAGGAAAGCCCGTGATCATCGCGGTGGAGAGCGAATGCTCCCCCGAAACACGTGCATTCTTCAATATCAAAATGTCGCAGTGGCCCAACGAGCCGGACAAGCTGGGCGGTTGGCCCTGGATGGATTTTGTGCGCCCGCAGCGGGTGTTCAATAACCTCAAAAACGAGCCGGAAGTGATCAATGTATCGGTTGCCCAGCATCCGCAATTGCGCTTCGGCGATTCCGTTCTGTACGGCGAAAAGGGAAATTGCGGGCGCGCTTATCACAACGGCGAGAACGATCCGAATCCGGATGCTTACCTGTACGGCTACAACTTTGAAGAGCAATTTGAACGTGCCATCCAGGCGGATCCGCCGATTGTGCTTGTGACGGGCTGGAACGAGTGGATTGCCGGCTACTGGCAGGGAACTCCCGAACGCCCAGTGATGTTTGTGGACTGCGCAAATTACGAATACAGCCGTGATTTGGAAATGACGCGCGGCGGATATTTCGATAATTACTTTATGCAGTTGGTCAGCTTTGTCAGACGTTACAAGGGAGCGGAACAAACGCCTGTGCACCGCGCAAATGACGGCGGGCAGTCCTACGGCGGCTTTGCGGACGGCGACTTTGCCCGTGACTGCGAGGGGTACGGAACGGTTTACCGCAATCACACCCAGCGTAATGTCATGACCTCTTTACAGGTTTCGCATGATAAGGAGACCGTGACCTTTACCATAACCGCCAAAAAGGAGATTACCCCGTATGGCGGGACCGGAACCTGGATGCGGCTGTATCTGAATACCGTAGGTGGGGAAGGCTATCAGTATGTGCTGAATGCGCACCCGGACGAGGACGGACATACGACGCTTGCGCGTGTCGGAACCGGACTTGACGATTTGACGGATGTTGCCGATCTGACCTATCAAACGGACGGCAACCGTATGATCGTATGTGTCCCGCGCGCCGCACTTGGTCTTGACGGTGCGTTCACCCTTTGGTTCAAGTGGGCGGATTCGACGGAACGGATCGAATCGGTGGAGGATTTTTACGAGCAGGGGGATGTCGCTCCTCTGGGCAGACTGAATTTTGTATACCGTACGGCAGATTGACCGCACGGTTGGAAAGGAATGATAATTCATGACGAAAATTGATATTTTTTCGGGATTTCTCGGCGCAGGTAAGACCACACTGATCAAAAAAATGATCTCTGAGGTGTATCATGGCGAGAAGTTGGTGCTGATCGAGAATGAATTCGGCGAGATCGGTATTGACGGCGGTTTTCTTGCGGAGGCGGGCATTCAGATCAATGAAATGAATTCCGGCTGTATCTGCTGCAGTCTGAAGGGAAATTTTGAAAAGGCGCTCAATATGGTTATTCACGATTATGCGCCTGACCGTGTTTTGATCGAGCCGTCCGGTGTCGGAAAGCTGTCCGATGTGATCCGTGCCGTGCAGGCTGTGCAGAACGATGCGGTTGTGCTGAATATGTTCACAACCGTTGTGGATGCAAACAAGTGCAAGATGTATATGAAGAACTTCGGCGAATTCTTCAACGATCAGGTGGAGAATGCCGGATGCATCGTAATGAGCCATACGGAAAATATGTCCGAAAAGAAGCTGAGCGAGTGTGTGGAACTGCTGCGTAAGCACAATGCCACCGCTGTCATCATTTCCACGCCTGTATCCGAGCTGACTGCTGAACAGCTGCTGTCCGCTATGGAGCGCAAGGACACGCTTGCAGAGGAGCTTGCACGCCTTGCCGAAGAAACCGAGGAGGAGCACCATCACCACCATCATGATGATGACGATGACGATGATGACGACTGTTGCTGCGGACATGATCATGACCACGAGCATCACCATCATGACGATGACGACGATGATGATGACGATTGCTGCTGCGGACATGATCATGACCATGAGCATCATCACCATCATGACGATGACGATTGCTGCTGCGGACACGACCATGACCACGAGCACCACCATCACCATCATCACCATGCGGACGAAGTCTTTGTCAGCTACGGTGCGGAAACCGCAAAGCGTTTTGACAGAGAGGCACTTGCGTCTGCTCTGGAGGATCTTTGCGACGAGGGAAAATACGGCGTGATTCTTCGCGCCAAGGGAATCGTTCCCGCAACGGACGGCACGTGGATTCATTTTGATTATGTTCCGGGAGAACCGGATGTGCGCACGGGACCTGCCGCACCGATTGGCAGACTCTGCGTGATCGGTTCCGGGGTGAACAAGGATGCCGTCGGCGCACTGCTCGGCGTCGTGTTGGAATAAAGGAGTTTATGTATGGCTACCAATGAGACGCCTGTCTACCTCTTTACCGGTTTTCTGGAAGGGGGTAAGACACATATCATCCAGGAGTCGCTCTCCGATCCCAGCTTCAATACCGGCGAAAAAACACTGATTCTGATGTGCGAGGAGGGGGAAGAGGAACTGGATCCCTCCATGTTTGCCGGACAGAATTGCCGGATTGAGTACGTGGAAAATCAGGATGACATTAACCCGGAGAATCTGACGCGACTGTTTCTGGCACACAAAACCGATCGGGTTGTGATTGAGTACAACGGCATGTGGCAGCTGAACCAGCTGTATCAGTCCATGCCGCAGGGATGGTTTGTTTTTCAGGAAATGATGTTTGCGGACGCATCCACTTTTCTGACCTATAATGCGAACATGCGCCAGCTGATGGTGGACAAGCTGACCGGCTGTGAAATGG
>FR890495.1:0-7244 GCA_000433415.1 Clostridium sp. CAG:448 | reverse complement strand
GTTTCGCGCCGCGCGCAGATCTGTTACGATTACCCGGACGGACATGTGGAGTACGATGACATCATCGATCCGCTTCCGTTTGATCTGGACGCACCGGTTGTTGTGATTCCGGACGAGGATTACGCCGTCTGGTATCGCGACATGTCGGAAGAATTGCCCAAATATGCCAATAAAGTGGTGGAATTCAAGGGAATGGTCGCACGTAATCCGCAACTGAAGAAAAACGAGATTGCCATCGGGCGGCACGTGATGACCTGTTGCGAGGCGGATATTGCCTATACCGCACTGATTTGCGTATTTGATCACGCAGTGGACTACAAGACCCGCGAATGGATGATGGTCCGTGCGAAGATCAAGCTGGAAAAGCACAAAATGTACGGCGGCAAGGGACCGGTGCTGTATGCCATCGAGGCAAAGCCGGCGCAGAAGCCGGAGAAAGAAGTCGCAACTTTTTATTGACGGAGCTGTTTTGTCCGGTTTGCGACGGGAAATACTTTAGGTGGAGGACATATGAAAAGAGAATTGATCGCACATCTGTATGCCGATATGCAGGCATACGGAGGCAAGGAAGTGATATTGGGCGGATGGGCAAGAAGCATCCGCGACAGCAAGGCGTTCGGGTTCATCGATCTGAACGACGGAAGTTGTTTCAAAAGCGCGCAGGTTGTTTTTGAACGCGAGAAGATTGCAAACTACGATGAAATCGCAAAACTCAATGTCGGTTCTGCGGTGGTCGTGCGCGGAAGAGTGGAACTGACTCCGGAAATGAAGCAGCCCTTTGAAATCAAGGCGATTTCCGTTGAGGTAGAGGGAACCTCCACGCCGGATTATCCGTTGCAGAAAAAACGGCATACACTGGAATATCTGCGCGAACAGGCGTATCTGCGTCCCCGCACCAACCTGTTTTCCGCTGTCTTCCGTGTGCGCAGTGAGGTCGCGTTTGCCATTCACCGCTTCTTCCATGACCGGGGATTTGTCTATGTGCATACCCCGCTGATTACCGGCTCAGACTGTGAGGGTGCCGGCGAGATGTTCCGTGTTACCACGCTGGATCCGGACAATCTGCCGCGCACACCGGACGGAAAGGTAGACTGGAGCCAGGATTTCTTCGGCAGAAGCACCAACCTGACCGTTTCCGGACAGTTGGAAGGGGAAACCTATGCGATGGCATTCGGCAACATTTATACGTTCGGACCGACGTTCCGCGCGGAGAATTCCAACACCGCAAGGCATGCGGCGGAGTTCTGGATGATCGAGCCGGAGATTGCTTTTGCGGATCTGAAGGACGACATGCGTCTGGCGTGGGATATGATCCAGTATATCATCCGTCACGTGATGGAGAACTGCGCGCAGGAGCTGGAGTTTTTCAACAGCTTTGTCGATAAGACCCTGCTTGATCGTCTGCAGAAGCTTGCGGCAAGCGAATACCGCGAGGTTCCCTATACGGAGGCGGTGGAGCTGCTCAAAAAAGCGGATGTAGAGTTCAAATATCCCGTGGAATGGGGATGCGATCTGCAGACCGAGCATGAGAGATATCTGACCGAGCAGGTGTTCGGCTGCCCGATTTTTGTAACGGACTACCCCAAGGAAATCAAATCGTTCTACATGCGCCTGAATGATGACGGAAAGACGGTTGCCGCAATGGATTTGCTGGTTCCCGGCGTCGGTGAGATCATCGGCGGTTCACAGCGTGAGGAGCGGGTTGATGTTCTTCTTTCGCGCATGCAGGAGTGCGGACTGAAAGAGGAGGACTATTGGTGGTATGTCAACCTCCGCCGCTACGGCGGTACCAAGCATGCCGGGTACGGTCTGGGCTTTGAGCGGATTATCATGTACATTACCGGTGTATCCAATATCCGTGACGTCATTCCTTATCCGAGAACGGTGGGAAACGCGGAGTATTGATGCCCGGTTGAATCCGAAAAGAGGAGATTTTTGTGAAGATCACCCGTTATCATCTGAAAACAGACAAAAAACTGATCCGCGACTATCGTTTTGCGATTGTCGCGGATCTGCATGCACACCCATGTGCCGAAATCATGGCAATTCTGCTGCATGAGAAGCCGGATGCGGTTCTGGTCCCCGGAGACCTGTGCAACGCGTTGGACGGTACCTGCGATGAGGAAAACCAACCGGGGTTCGATTTTCTGCGCACCTGTGCCGCACATTTCCGGACGTTTTATGCGCTCGGCAACCACGAGGCGGGATCCTACTTTACCAACCGGGGCAAGGAAAAGCGTTTTTCACCGGATCGGGAAGTTATCAGCTATCGGAACCGGCGCCGGATTGCGGAAAGCGGCGCGGTGTTTCTGGACAATGCGTTTACGGATTGGGAAGGCATCAGGATCGGCGGATTGCGGTCCGGTCTGGCATCTCCCGGCGGGATGCCGGAGTTGTCGTTTCTTTCAGACGAGCCTGACGACGGAAAATTCCGCATTCTGCTTTGCCATCACCCGGAGTATTATCCGGTTTATCTGCGGCAGCTTCCGTTGGATATGGTCGTTTCCGGTCATGCGCACGGGGGACAGATGCGCTTTTTCGGAAAGGGTGTTTACGCACCGGGGCAGGGACTTTTCCCGCGTTATTGCGGCGGGTTCCATGAAAACAGACTGGTTATCAGCCGCGGTGTCTGCAATACGGCACCGGTCCCGCGCCTTTTCAACCCCTGCGAGGTTGTGTGTGTAACGGTCAGCAATTCATAAAACGAGCAAAGCGCAATGCCTTTTCGGGGGAATTGCGCTTTCTTGTTACACGATAACGGCACGGATACCCGCCGCACCGGTCCTTTGCCCGTTGCCCGAAATTCCGTGTATCAATGCAGATGTTTTTGCAGGTAGGATGCCGCAGCGGAAAGGTCGGCAGGAAAACTGTCGTAGATACACTCCAACGAGATGCGGGAGCAATACCCGGACGAGATGAGCGCGTGCAGAAACGCATCCGGATGTTCCCGATCGGTTCGTCCACAAAAATGGCGGTCGTTGTCACAGATATGTATATGGCGAATCAGTGACGCATAGCGGGTGAGGTGGTCGGTGGATTCGTTTTCGATGTGCATATGAAAAGAATCCGCCATCAGAAACAGGTCGGAGAGATCATTCCGAAGGATAAAATCCGCTCCGTCGGCGAGAGTGCACAGGCAATTGCAGTCATGGTGATTGAGCGGTTCGATCACCGGTGTGACGCCGTGGTTCCGGCAGTAGTGCAGAAGCAGGTGTAAAAAGCGCGTCAAAATAACGCTTGCCTGCTCCGTATCCATCCCGTCAGGAATATTGCGCGCATTTCCGCTGCCGAATACAACGGTGTCAACGCCGAGAAGCGCCATCCGCCGCAGGCTTTCCGCGACATAGTCCTCAATTTCTGTCCAACTGTTTCTGTACAGTGAAAGCCCGACAGGGAAATAACCGTTTGCGGTTTCAATGGGCGTATCCAGCGTGCGGTTGATGCGGCACAAGGCGTCAAGCGCATCCGGACGGAGCGACATCAGATATGCGACATTGTACTCCATGTAATCAAATCCGGCGTGTGCGGCGAGCCGCGCGGCATATGTCGCCGTTTCACACGCGTCCGTGAGAATGCGGTCGGTCCCGGGAAGCATAAATTTCTGTGGCGTGCAAAAGCCAATGCGTATGTTGCTGGCTGAATTCATTTTTTGTCCCCCTTCCATACAAATGATCCGCGGCAATTATAGCACACTTTGTGCATGGTGTCAAGGGAATTGGCGGATGCGCAAAAGAAAACGGTACCGTCACACTCCGGCGGCAAAAAAATGCGGAAAGTGATTGACAAACAGCGAAAAAAAGAGTACAATATTCTTAAATTTATCGATCTTAGCGGTGAAACGGAGAAGTACATATGCATATATCTATCACAGGAAAACTCGGAAGCGGCAAGTCTACGGTTTGTCATCTGATTGAAAAGGAATACGGTTTTGAAATTTTCAGTACGGGAAGTATCCAGAGAGAGGCGGCAAGACAAAAGGGCGTTTCGACACTGGAGCTCAACCGGATGATGCAGAATGACTGCTCCTTGGATTATATCATTGACGATACCGTGAATCGGCTCAGCAGGGAGCGGAAGGAAGACAAGCTGATTTTCGATTCCCGTATGGCATGGCATTTTGCGCAGGAATCCTTCAAGGTTTTTCTGAATGTGGATCCGTTGATTGCCGCAGAGCGCGTGATGGCAAATCCGCGCGGCTGTGAGGAGTGCTATGCTTCCGTCGAGGAGGCATGCGAGAAGCTGGTGGAACGGAGCCGGGTGGAAAACGCCCGTTTCTCCGAAATTTACGGTTTGGATTACTTTGATCTGGATCACTATGACCTGGTTGTGGATTCCTCACACCGTACCCCGCAGGAAATTGTGGAACTGATTATGCAGAATTACAGTATTTTCTGTGCCGATCCGGTTGAATTCGGCAGGCGCAGACTCTGAGAACCCGGTATGGATCACGTTTTTATTGTCAATCCCGCCGCCGGAAACGGGAAGAAAAATCTGGCAGGTATTCTTGCTTCTCTGCATCAGCGGATCCGCAGGGTGCCGACGTTCCGGTATCGGCTCTATGAAACACGGGAAAAGCGTGACGCAACCGCTTATATCCGCAATTATTGTAAAGAGCACAATGCACCGGTTCGGTTTTATGCCTGCGGCGGGGACGGAACGCTGAATGAAGTCGTGAACGGTGTCGCACCTTTCCCACAGGCAAGTGTTTCCGTGTATCCGTGTGGTAGCGGGAACGATTATGTGAAATACTATGGAGGAGCGGAACCGTTTCTCCGGATGGACGACCTGATCGACGGAGAGGAAATATCCGTAGATCTTTTGCGTGTGGATGACCTGTATGCGGTGAATATCATCAACTTTGGGTTCGATACCCGGGTTGCCATGACCATGGATAAGGTGCGCAGAAATCCGCTGTTCGGCGGGAAACGCGCCTACCTGACCGGCGTGGTGCATGCGGTTCTGACCGCGCGGAAAAACCGGTGCCGCGTCTGGGTGGACGGTCAGCCGTTGAATCCCGTGGCGGAAAAGGACGGCACGGTACGCAACCACCCGCTGATGTTGCTTTGCACCGTGGCAAACGGGCAGTACGTCGGCGGCGAGTACCGGTGCGCACCGTATTCCGTCAATGACGACGGACAGGCGGATGTCTGTCTGGTTCAGCCGGTTTCCGTGCCGCAGTTCGTGGATCTTGTCGGGCTGTACCGCGACGGTCAGCACCTGGTTTCTCCGAAATTCAAGGAGATTGTTCATTATATGCGGGGAAAGCATATTCAGGTCCGGGCAGAGAAGGGGTTTGCATTTTCTTTGGACGGCGAAATTGTCAAAAGGGACAGCTTTGATATTGATGTGCTTCCCAAAGCCCTGCGTCTGTGCGTCCCGCGCAGTGCGCTGATGCAAAAAAATGTAAAGCAGAAGGGGGTGTGTCCCGATGTCAAATGAAAAAAACGAAGGAACCCGTCTGAACGTTTGCCTTCTGAACGATTCGTTCCCGCCCGTGATTGACGGCGTTGCAAATACGGTTTTGAACTATGCGACCATTCTGCAGAAAAAGTACGGGAATTCGTTTGTGGTAACGCCTGAATATAAGGGGGCTGTCGATAACTACCCCTTCCAAGTATACCGGTATGCGAGTTCCGGCATTACAAAGAGCTGGGGGTATCGCGCGGGAGTGCCGTTCAGTCCGAGCGCCTATGAAGAGATTGCGCAGGACCGGATTGATATCATCCACTGCCACTGCCCGATGGTGTCCGCGATGGTTGCACGCACCATCCGTGAATTGACCGGGGCGCCCATGATCATGACCTATCATACCAAATTCGATATCGAAATCCGGAAGGCATTGAAGTTGGAGATGCTGGCAAAGGTCGGGATCAGGACACTGGTCGAAAATATGGAAGCGGCGGACGAGGTTTGGGTCGTCAGCGACGGCGCCGGCAAGAATCTGCGCGGTATGGGGTACCAGGGCAGGTTGCGCGTGATGGAGAACGGTGTGGATTTCCCGCGCGGACGTGTGACGCCGGCGGCAGTCGCGGAATTGAAGGGCAAACACGCCATCCCTGCGGACGTTCCGGTGTTCTTGTTCGTCGGGCGGATGAACTGGTACAAAGGCGTGCGGATTTCCCTGGATGCGCTGCGTATGCTGCGGCAGAACGGTCAGGATTTCCGGATGATTCTTGTCGGTGACGGACTGGATGCGAGTGAAATACGTCAGTATACAAAAGAGATCGGCATTGACGACCGGTGTATATTCACCGGCGCCATCCGGGACAGGGAACTGCTGCGCGCCTATTTCTGCACGGCGAACCTGTTTTTGTTTCCTTCCACCTACGATACCAACGGCATTGTGGTGCGCGAGGCGGCGGCATGCGGGCTCGGCAGTGTCCTGATTCGCGGAAGCTGTGCCGCAGAGGGCATTGCGGACGGACAGAACGGCATTCTGATTGCGGAAAATGCGGAGTCCATGTACCGGGCTTTGCAGTCGGTCTGCCGCAAGCCGGAGGTCATGTCAGCCATCGGTCAGCACGCTATGGATGAGATTTATATCTCCTGGGAGGATGCCGTAGATCACGCATACCAGCGTTACCTGCAAATCTATGAGTGGGCAAAGGGGAAGAATCTGCACCGTTCCTTTACCCCGCAGGACGAAATGTGGAAAGCGGTTGCGCAGATGTACCGTCAGAGCCGGAAGGTCTATGAGATATCTCACAGAAAACCGTCACTTAGTCGGAAGACCGTGCACAAAAAGCTGAAAAAATAACCGGAAAAGGTGCTCCGGTGTTGAAAGAGCCGTTCCCTTTGTACGCATGTACGGGGAACGGCTCTTTTATGACGCAGATGTGTTTAACGGGAAGGTGCGGAATCCGCAGGGGACGTTTCGGCGTTGCCTGAATCCGTCAGGCGCCACAGGCACGGTTCAAAGCAAAGACCGTACCAGTGGGTGTCCAAAAACGGTTGTGTAGCATCGATGGCGGCACTGACAAACGTCAGCGCATTGCGTGCGGCATCCGCAAAATGACAGCCACGGTGCAAATATCCGATCAAAGCGGCGGTAAAAACATCCCCGGTTCCGTGCAGCTTCGCATCGATATAGCGGGACCCGGCAGTGCACACGGTACCGTCCGCATCCATGGCGGCAATACCGATTTCGGTGTCGCTGAACATGACACCGGTCAGGACAACCCGGCGGGCGCCGAGTGCGCGCAGACCGTCAAACAGAGCGTTCATCGCCGCGTCTGTCAGGTGCG
>FR890494.1:9774-10840 GCA_000433415.1 Clostridium sp. CAG:448 | reverse complement strand
GACCGCCGTATTGACAAACAGCAGTCCGATCCCGGCAAAAATCATCCACCAGGAAAAGACATCAAAGAACGCATCCGCGACCTTGCCCTGCCTGCAGAGCAGAACGAATTTGATGGCAAGACCCGCCAAAAGATGCACGGCGCCCGCCCCCAGCGCGATGCCGATGAACAGGAGCGGATTCTCGGTCATGTTGAGCAGCACGTTGCCGATGCGCAGTCCGTTGAAAAGGGGCGCAACCGTCTCCGGCGACTCGATCCCGAGCCAGGTCATCACCGAATAGGGCATGTTGCCGAACCATCCGCCGAACAGCACGCCGAACAGCATACTCGGGAACCCGCAGTAGCCGAACATATTGAACATCCGCTTCATGGTTCCGCGCATATGCGTGATTTTGGGCACGAGCAGCCCGACCAATACCAGCACCAGTCCGTATCCGACGTCCGCAAACATAAGTCCGAAGATCAGCATATAGAAAATGCTCATCACCATGGTCGGGTCGTAACTGCCGTATTTGGGGTAGGAATACATCCCCAGCACCCACTCGAAGTTGCTTGCGAAGGCGTTGTTGCGCAGCTGTACCGGCACGTCGTCCTCCGGCTCCGGGTCGCTTGTCTCGTAAGCACAGTCCATGGAAAGGAGCCTGTCCTCCACCTTCTGCACCCGATCCGCCGGCACCCAGCCGGTCAGCACGACGCAGTGCTCGGTCGCCGCCAGTTTCTGCAGGTTTTCCGCCACGCGCTCCTCGGTCTTCTCCACGTCGTACAGAATCCGCACCTCGCCCAGTCCCGTCCCGCAGGACTCGATCTGCCGGCGCAGTCCGTCCGCCTCTTCTCTGAGCGCCCCCAGCTTTTCCTCCGCGGCGGCGTATGCCTTCTTTGCCGGCTCACGCACTTCCCCCAGCGGCATGGGGACAAAATCCATTTCGGAGAGCACGCCGCTCACCGCGTCAGTCTCCGACCGGTGACAGATCACCGACATATAAAGCGCCCGGTCGTCCCTTGTGACCGTTTCCGCATAGGCAAGGTAGGGCGAGAGCGCGTCCGCAACCTCTTCCGGCGAAACCTGC
>FR890494.1:5625-9708 GCA_000433415.1 Clostridium sp. CAG:448 | reverse complement strand
CGCTTGCCCAGCATGACATTGTACTGCCGCCAGGGTGCAAGCGTGGAAAGGAGGGTTTCGGTCTGTTCGATTTCCTTTTTGCAGGCGCTCAGACGCGCGGTTGCGGCGGCAAGGGCATGTACGCTTGCCCACGCGTGCTCATACGAGCCGTCCGCACGGAATGCCTGCCGATCCACACAGCGCACCGCCCCCCGTTTCTGCCGCGGAGCATACTTCTGCATGACCGGAAGGGCTTCTTCAATCTCCTGCACGCGCTTTTGCGCCTGCGCGAGATCCGCCGCATCGCCGTACCGTGCCGCAAGCTGCTGCGCGGACAGATCCATCGTATTGATCTGTACACAGCGCAGGTGCATCAGGCGCCGGATCAGACTGTCGGCGTCCTGCGCGGGGGCAATGACGTCCAGTTTTTTCATGACGGCTATTGACATTGCTCTTCCATCCTCCGGACGATCAGCTTTTTGGCTTCCGCCATATGCAGTCCCGCCGCTTTTTCCAGCGCGTCCGCCTCATCCTGCGCCGCCTGTTTCTTGTCCTCCAGAATTGCGGCGGTTTTCTGCCGGAGCTTTTCCGTCTCCTCCCGATAGGTCTGCCGCATGCGCGCTTCCGTCTCCTCGCACAGCCGTCTGCTCTCTTCGGTCGCTTTTTCCGTATCCGCTTTTGCCCGCGCAACAGCATCTGCACGGATCCGGTCGGCTTCCGCCTCGACCCGGTTGATGGTTTCAATTGCTTTTTTGGACATTCCGGTTTCTCCTTTTTTTGTGCGCGCGTCTTGCACGGATCTGCCGCGCACATCATTATCTTATATATTACCACAAAATTTACGGATTTGCAAGTGCTTTCCCGGTTTTTTTGTCTTTTTCAGGCAATATTACATGCTCTCATGATTGGAAATGGCAACTTTTGGACAGTTTAGCGCATTCCGTTATAACAGAATTAAATTTATTGACCGCTACAACAATTTGCCCTTTTCACCCTGTTTTTCCCTCCTCTTTGCAGAATTTATCAAGGTATACAAAATTACAGTCTGAATATTGTACAATCTTTTTGCTTGGTCGTTATTGACATTCATGTGATTGTATGATAAAATATAAACACATCAAATAAGTTGAAGAAAAGGAGTCAATCATCATGTCAGACTGCAAAGTCCCCGCCCGATGGCGTACCGTCCCCAAGCTCAAAAACAGCAATCCCGACCTGTACCGCATCGCGCGCGGCTGGCGGATGCGCCGCATCGTCGGGGCGCTGCTTCTGCTGCTGTGCGATCTCGGCATCTACCGGCTCTATTTTTTCGGCACCGCCCGCTTCACCCCCGAAAAGCACGTCCTGTTCTGGCTCGGTGCGTACCTGGCGCCCGTTTTGCTGTTCCGGCTGCCGCGTGCGCTCTTCGGGCGTGACCGTGCCATGCGGATCCGATCCGTCTCCCTGCGCCGTACCTACGACACGCGCGGACCGGACTGGCTTTCCCGCCGTTTCGCACACATGACCACGGTGTGCGACTTCCGCATGGAGAAACCGAACGGTAAAACCCGGCTCTACACCGTCAACCTGGAGCTTTCCCACAACGCGGCGCTGCGCGAGGGCATTTTTTGCTACCGGTATGTCGGGCTTCCCTACCCGGTCAGTGCGGACGGTGCGGTGGGCGGCTACCGCATCTGCGCCAGGTGCGGCTATCTCAATGCCGCGCCCCTGACCGCGTGCGGCAAATGTCACTCCTCGCTCATCATCACCCCGGAACCGGAAAAAGACCCGCTCTCCGTCTGAACCGTGCCGAAATACGGCGAAACCGGTCACCGGAAAACATTTGCGGAAAAATTTAAGAAAAGCCCTTGACAAACCGCAAAAAAACGTATATAATAATCACCGTGAGTCCTGCAACCGGCGGCTCACGGGGTATTTGGAGAAGTACTCAAGAGGCCGAAGAGGCGCCCCTGCTAAGGGTGTAGACCGGGTAACCGGTGCGAGAGTTCAAATCTCTCCTTCTCCGCCAAAGATAAACCACCGCACGGTGGTTTATTTTTTTCAGCGCGTCCCGCATATGGGCTTCGCTCCTGAAAAAGCACTTGCCTGCCAAGTGCTTTTTCACTATATCCGCGTACAACGCCTGCGCACGCTTTCCGCGGCAGGCTGTAAGGAGTTCTCACAATGACCGGTACACATATCATCCAGATTGCCGTCATGGCATTTCTGATTCTGATGTCGTCCTACTTCTCCGCGACCGAAACCGCGTTTTCGTCGCTGAATAAAACCAAACTCAAAGCGCTTGCCGAAAAGGGCAACCGCCGCGCCGCGCTTGCCTGCCGGCTTTCCGACCGGTACGACCGGCTGCTTTCCACCATTCTGATCGGCAACAACATCGTCAACATCGCCTCCGCATCCATCGGCACGGTTCTGTTTGTCAGCCTGTACGGCGACATCGGCGCAACGGTTTCCACGGTGGTTATGACCGTTGTGGTGCTGATTTTCGGCGAAATCACGCCCAAGAGCCTGGCAAAAGACAGCCCGGAGGCGTTTGCCATGTTCTCCGCGCCGCTCATCAACCTGCTCTCCTATCTTCTGCTCCCCCTGAATCTGCTTTTCTCCCTTTGGAAAAAGCTGCTCGGGAAGATTTTCCGGGTCAAAAAGGACGACCGGCTCTCCCACGAGGAACTGTTGCTTCTGGTGGACGAGGTGGAAGAGGACGGCAGCGTCAACGAGCACGAGGGAGACCTGTTACGCAACGTGATCGCCTTCACCGAACAGCGCGCCAAGGACATCATGATCCACCGCACCGCCATGAAGGCAGTCCCCGTCGACTGCACCCGGGAGGAGCTTGCGCAGACCTTTGCCGAAACGCATTTTTCCCGTCTGCCCGTCTATGACGAGGACATCGACCATGTGATCGGTATCGTTCACCTCAAGGACTTTTACGGCGCGGACGGCATTACGCAAAAGTCCCTGCGCTCCCTTCTGACGCCGGTCATCTACGTCTCCCAAAGCGAACGCATCGACGGCATCCTGCGCCAGCTGCAAACCAAAAAGACCCACATTGCCATCGTGGTAGACGAATACGGCGGCACCTGCGGCATGGTCACCATGGAAGATATTCTGGAGGAACTGGTCGGCGAAATCCTGGACGAACATGACAAAGAGGAAGTGGAAGTCGAGCAGATCGGCGAAAACCTCTACCGCGCGGACGGCGGCATGCACATGGACGATTTCTGCGACCGGTTCGACATCACCCCGGACGAGGATTTCAAATCCACCTCCCTGGGCGGCTGGATCACCGAACAATTGGGGCAGATTCCCACGGTCGGCTCCGAGGTCACCTACGGCGCGCTGACCCTGACCGTCTCCGCCATGGAGGACAACTGCGTGCGCACCGTCACCGTCCGCCTGCACCCGGATGAAGAAGACGAGGAAAAGGGCAAAAAGGAAAAGGAAAAGAAAGAAGCAAAGGAAACGAAAGAAGAGGAACACAGGCTCTGAGTAGCGCAAGGGCGGAGCCATGAGCAGTTACCTGATTTTACAAAACAAAAACGGCAGTACTGCCGGAAAGACGGTACTGCCGTTTTTGTTCGGATTCATTCAGTGAGACTTCACCGTGCCATCCTGACGGTGCAAATGTGCAATAATGCCTTTACGCCTGCAATTCCACCGTCCGGTAGGTATGGCGGACGGCGGGCAGAAAAACGTCCAGCAAATCCCGCATGCGCAGGCGCAAACTGGAGGTATTGACGCAGGGGTGCGCGCCGAACTGC
Organism: Clostridium sp. CAG:448; assembly: GCA_000433415.1. GTDB lineage: Bacteria > Bacillota > Clostridia > Oscillospirales > CAG-272 > CAG-448. Next base: position 5,971 of record FR890494.1, on the reverse strand, counting down.
TCCGCGGCGAGCAAATCCGCGTCAATCAGAAGCCGGACGCACGCTGATGGGTCATTCATCAGCCCCAGTACGCTGAGCGAACCGGGCGCAATATCAAGCAGCGCCTCCATCTGCTCCGGCGGCGCAAAGGACAGCCGGGAGGAATGAATCTGCCCGGAAATCTCGCGGGTGTGTAATTTCTTGTCCCCGCGGATCATCAAAAGATAAAAATCGGTCTTTTGCGCGTTGCACAGCAACAGATTCTTGCACATCACCGCAGGGGCAAGCGCCAGGTCAACCTCCCGGCACGCCTCCATGGTGAATGCGGCTTCGTGATCCACCCGTTCATAGGGGATGCACAGCCGGG
>FR890494.1:0-5567 GCA_000433415.1 Clostridium sp. CAG:448 | reverse complement strand
CCCCGCCGTATCGGCGGGGCGGCCCCTTTCGATTGTCAGCATCTTTGTTCTCTCTTTTCTCCCGTCAGTATCTTTGCTCTATCTCTGTTCTTCTCTTTTCCCGGTTTACACGTCATATTTGGCAAGAATCCGGCTGGGCGTTTTGCGCAGGAGCATCAGCGCCGGCAGAATGCCGCAGAACACAGACACGGCGGACAGCACCACGAACAGAATCAGTGCAAGCCAGGGCGGAAAGAAGAACACCTGACTGACGTACGGCGCCCCGCTGATATAGAACATAAAGGCAGCGGAAAGCAGATACCCGACCACAACGGTCAGAAGCGTCACCAGTGCACTCTCCACGGCGTACCGGTAAACAATGTTGCGTTTGCTGACGCCGATGGCGCGCAGAATGCCGGTTTCCCGGATCCGGCTCATGAAGTTGGCGCGCATCACAAAGAACAGACACATACAGAGCAGTCCCGTGACCACCAGCATGGAAATCAGACTGCTGGCAATCCCGATCCGGTACTCCGCAATGGTGTCGTCAAACCGCTCCCCGTAGGTCACCACCCGTTCCGCATCGTAGTGGGTGCGCAGATACGCCTCCGCCGCCGCGGCGTCGCTTGTATGGATCATCATATAGTTTTCAAAATAGGTTTCCGTGCCCGCCTTATAGGTGCCGAACAGGCTGACCCCGCTTGCCGCGTCCGATGCGCCCACGCTGCCGCACAGCGCCACATAGTCCGCATCGTTCAGAATCACTCTGCACCCGTCTTTGTTGTCGTAATAGGTATAGCTCCGGTCGCGGTAGGATTCGTATTCCGCCGCATATGTCTCGCCTACCTTGGCAATATCCTCATACAGATCGAGGTTATTGGATTCCATATAGTGCCGCGCCTCTTTGGGTTCCGGGCGTTTTCCTGTTTTGAGCTCGCAGAGTCTGGCGGCGTAGAGCAGCTGCGTGTCAATCCCCGCCGGCAGATACGCCTGCACGGCGTTGTCAAAGAAGAAAAACGCGGCAGGCAGGCATTCCGGATGGAAGGCGGCAACGTACAGAAGGGTCGGGTAGGATCCGGCATTCGGGTCGGTTTCCATCACGCATGCCGCAAAATCACCGAAACGGGAGAGCCAGTAATCAAACGCCCATTCGTAGACCGCATCCCATTCCGACAGCTCCGGATGCTCCGCGCGGTATTCGTCCTGCGACAGCAGCCGTTCTCCGGTCACATCGGCAAAATACATCCCGTATTCGCCCTCCGAGGTGTAGGTGCGGCGCACCGCAGCAACCCGGAACTCCCTGCCCAGAATCCGGATGCTCTCTCCCGCATTCGGCAGGCTGGCGCCGCTGTCATACCGGTTCTGCACACAGATGACCTCTCCCTGACGCAATGTCAGTGCGTCGGCTGACGGTCGGGAGGAAACCGGCTGCAGGGAGGGTGCCAGTCTGCCCAGCACGAAGGAAGCGTAGTCCATATCGTCCAGATAAATGCTCCGCACGCCGGAGCGGACAATGCCCTTGATGGTAATCGCACGCTTGCTCCCCGTGCCGCCATACACTGCACTGCCCCGCATCTCGCCGTTTCCGCCGCTGAGCCCGATGATCTGCATACCGATCAGATCCCGGTAGTGTGCAATGTGGCTGTAGGTACTGCTCCGGAGCAGTTCATCCGCCAGCGTATCGGTCAGAACGGCGCCGCCCTCACCGCTTGCCGGCAGCGTCCCCACCAAAAGAGGCATGTCGGCACTCAGACGCAGGTGCAGCACGTCCGCCTCCGCCTCCAGGTTGGTCATGCTCGCCGTCACATAATTGCCGGTCGACACCTGCACGGTCGCGGCGTCGTAACGGGGGATCCCGGACAGACGGATGCTGTCAATTCCGTATGCCGTCAGATCGCCGGTCAGCGCGCTGCCGTCTGTTTCCCCGTCCAATGCGAGATACAGCAGCGCAGGGTCCGTTTTTTTCCGCACGTCAAAGTAGTTATTCAGCTGTACGCCCATGGAAGCGGTCATAAAGACCAGCACGCAGGCAAGGGCAATCAGCGTCGCGCGCAGAAGCCTGCGCCCCTTCCGCTGTTTTCCGCAGAAATTGAGTCGGAATGCCGCACGGAGCGAATTGCAAAAGCCGTACAGGCGCCCGTATTTCGCCTTCGGCAAAGCGGGCAACGGCGGCAGTCCCGACAGATCCACCTGCCGGGTTCCGTAGGCGGTTTCGGTGCGCGGCTGTTCCGCGAACACCCCCTCGCGCAGGTGCACTTCGCTGCTTTCGGTCAGCATCTGCACCGGCGTTTCGCTCTGCAGATAGACCTTGCCGCCCACGCGCACCACGCGCAGCCGCAGCGGCGCTTCTCCCTCTGCCGGCGCGTCCCCGTAATAGGAAATCTCAACGCCGGGTATCTGCCCGTCTTCTCGGGGCAGTTCTCCCAGATAAATATCGTTTTTGTTGCGGCTGACATAGCCGTTCGCCCCTTTGTTGTCGCGGACGCTGATGACGCACCCGTCCGACAGCTCCACCACGGTGTCGCAGTAATAGTCCACTAAATTTGCCTCATGCGTCACCAGTACCACCAGATGGCTCCTGGAAATCTCCTTGAGAATATCCATGACCATCACCGTGTTTGCCTCGTCCAGGTTGCCGGTCGGCTCATCCGCCAGAATGACGGCAGGGTTCTTGACAATGGCTCTTGCAATGGCAACGCGCTGCTGCTGACCGCCGGAAAGCGTATCCGGCGTGCGATCGGCAAATTTCTCCATGCCGACATTGGCAAGCGCCACGCGCACCCGGCGCGCAATCTCCTCCCGGTCGGTCATACCGCACAGAATAAGCGCATTTGCCACATTTTCGCCGACGGTCTGGCTGACGTTGAGGTTGTAATTCTGAAAAATATAGCCGATGTAACGGTTGCGCAGATAGTCGGTGTTCTGCCGCATATCCTGCCCGTCGACCAGGATACTGCCGCTGTCCAGCGTGTCCAGTCCCCCGATGGCATTGAGCAGTGTGGTTTTGCCGCAGCCGCTTCTGCCGAACACCGCCACCATGCCGGATTCCGGCAGCTCCAGCCCGATCCGGTTGATGACATGAATCTGATTCCCTTTTCCGCGGTTGTAATATTTGTCCGCGTCACGAATACTGATCTGACTCATTCTCCCTTGGCACCTCCTCTCAGGGTTTTCCGCACACTTTCATGGAACATTTTGCGCACATATCTGCGTGACAGACGCGCCGCAATCAGGATCAATACCACCCCGATGGTCAGATATGCCGGCGCATGCAGGAAGACAAACTGCTGATTGGACGCCGGAGTCAGATAAACCGCCACGCAGGTGCACGCCGTCACAAGGAATGCGGGAATCAGGGCAATCATGGTCTGCACATAGGTGCTGATTTTGATCACCCGCGTTCCGATTCCCATGGAACGCATGATGGCAATATCCCCCTTGGTCGCCAACATAGCGCGCGTGGAACAAAGCCCCAAGAACATGGAAACAAAGATCACGCAAAGGAACCAGCCGAGCAGCTGCAACCCCAGGGTCAGCACCCGCACCACGCTCTCCAGCAGATCCCGCTCCGCCGTCTCGTAGGACGCCATGGCGTCATACCCCATGTCCCGCAAAGCGGTGATCTGTTTCTTTGCCGCGGCGTCCGAGCCGTAAAACAGAGAGCCCTGCGTATAGGAGGTATCGTAATAAGCGCTCTGCATGAACGCCCTGAGGACGCGCGGCGAGAGCACAATGACATCTTCGCCATAATAGCTGTAGCCCGCCTGCCTCCGTTCCTCCAGGCGATCCCCAAGAGACGGCGACAGCTCTTTGATGTACGGGTAGTCGTCAAAGGACACCTCCACCGGATTGCCGATGGACGTTCCCCACGAGACCACCGAGGAGACAAGACCGGAAAGACCGTTGAGGTTGGCACCGCCCAGGTTTCGGAAACTGCCGCTGAACTTCAGCGAAACCCGGAGATTCTCTTCTCCCAGTTGTCCGCATGCCGCCGCATACCCTTCCTCAAATTTTGTCGAACGGATGCCGTAGCCGTCTGCCATCTCAAAGTCCACAAACAGATGCTCGGCGCTGCCGCCGATGGTAAACAGGCTGTCGTCTGCCGCAGACAACGTGGCGGTATAGCTGATTCCGTCCTTATTCTGCGCGAGCATGGAAAGCATGGTGGCAAGGGCGAACCCTTCCTCCGAAAACAGCATCTGCGCCGTTTTGGTATTGTCGTAAAAATAGCTGACGCCCACCACCTTGTAGGAGGCAAGCCCGCCGAACAGGGAAAACCGCTGTTCCTGCGTGCCGTCGCCGAACATGGGGCGCAGATAGATGGGCAGGTACATCACCACCTCGTCCGCGCGCTCCGGGTAACGCCCGCCGCTCAGCCGGACGCTGTCCGCCGGATACCCCAGCCGGTAGGTGAAATAGGCGTCGTCCTCCCCGTCGCTGACCAGCGTCGTCTGCGTCAGATCCAGGGCGGCGTCGTAGTGCAAAACACTCCCCGCCCCCGTCTTTTCCGCCAGCGCCTCCAGTTCCGCGTCGGTCATCACCTTGCCGTCCCGCCGGGCAACCACCACTCTGCCGTCGATGTGCGTAAAGAGGGTGTATTTGTCAAACAGGGAGAACGCGTCCCCCGACAACGCGGTAAAAAGCGTAATGGTCAGGGTGGTCAGCGTCATCAGAATGCAAAGGAACGCGGACAGGAACGGGCGGGACGCAAAGCGCACCCATCCGAGCGCCATGCCGTTGCGGATTTCGTGCTGTTTTTTCGCCCCCGTGTACGTTCGCCCGGCGTCTTTGGCGGTATCCTTTACGGCATCCTTTGCGGGTTCTTTGCCGCCGGCGTCCTCTGCGGGGCTGTACGGCGCAACCGGGCAGAGCACCTGGTCCGACTCCACCGCACCGTCGAAAATGCGGATGTGCCGGGTGGCGCACTTCTCCACCTGCTCAAAATTGTGCGTAACCACAATGACCAGCTTATCCGCAGACACCTCGCGCAGAAGCTCAATAATCTCCTCGGAGGATTTCGCGTCCAGGTTGCCTGTCGGCTCATCCGCCAGAATGATCGGGCTGTCCTTTGCCAGCGCCCGCGCAATCACCGTGCGCTGTTTCTGTCCGCCGGACAGCCGCGCGCCCTTATGGTGCAGATGGCTCCCCATGCCGACCCTGTTGAGCAGTGCAATCGCCTGCCTGCGCCGCTGCACCGGATTTTCGATATTGCTCAGCGCCAGCTCCACGTTTTGCAGGACGGTAAAGCTGTCAATGATATTGTAATCCTGAAAAATGAAGGAAATATACCGCTCTCGGTATGCCTCCCAATCCTTTTGCAGATAGTGTGAGGTGGGTTCCCCTTCAATCAGCATCTCCCCCTCCTCATACGAGTCCATGCCGCTGAGCACATTGAGCAGAGTCGATTTTCCCGATCCGGATTTTCCCGTCACCGCGACGAATTCGCCCCGTTCAAAAGACAGGTTGACGCCGCGGATTCCGACCGAAACATTGTTGTCCGAAACATAGATTTTCCCGATGTTCTGCAACTGTAAAAATGCCATATGCCGCTCCTTTCCATCTGTTGTTTTTTGCGCACACCGCACCCA
>FR890493.1:12983-13835 GCA_000433415.1 Clostridium sp. CAG:448 | reverse complement strand
ATCGGGAGCATATCTGTTGGGTGCTCCCGCTGCAAAAGGGGCTGTTCTGACACGGGGCATGGCAGGCATTGTGGTTGAAAAAGGTATCAAAGACGCAAACAATATGGGGGCTGCAATGGCACCCGCAGCGGCATCAACACTGCTGCGCTTTTTCGGGGAAAGCGGGGAAACGCCGGAGAATTATGACCTGATTGTCACGGGCGATCTCGGCTATGAGGGCAGCGCCATCCTGCGTGATCTGACCGCAACGGAGGGGCTGATTCTGCCGGAGCATCTGTGCAATGACTGCGGTATGATGATATATGCGCGTACGCTGGATGATACGCATGCGGGCGGATCCGGATGCGGGTGCTCTGCGGTTGTTCTTGCTTCCTATCTGATTCCGAAGGTGGTCAGCGGGCAGATACGGAGAATGCTGTTTGTCGGGACTGGAGCGATGATGAGCCCGGACAGCGTCAAGCAGGGGCAGACAATTCCGGCGGTGGCACACCTGGTCGAGATTGTGCACGGGAAATGATATGAAATGAAATTAAATGTAGATAATGAAACAAAAAATTAACAAAGGAGAACCCGGGTATGCTGATCTATGTGCGTGCATTTTTGGTGGGCGGAGCATTGTGCCTGATTGCGCAGCTTTTGATTGACCTGACCAAACTGACACCGGCGAGAATTTTGGTATGTTATGTAACGGCGGGCGTTTTTCTGGGGGCAGTCGGTGTATATAAGCCGCTGCTTGATTTTGCCGGCGCCGGTGCGAGCGTACCATTGACCGGTTTTGGGTATCTGATTGCGGATGGCGTCAAAAAAGCAGTCACGGAGAGGGGACTTCTGGGCGCTCTGACGGGTGGATTG
>FR890493.1:10621-12905 GCA_000433415.1 Clostridium sp. CAG:448 | reverse complement strand
TGTATGCCGGGCGAAGCCCAAACGGTAAAGACAGGTCGGTGTCTGCCAAAAAACATGAAAAACAGAACCCGCATCCCTTGTTGCGGCAAAGGGTGCGGGTTTGTATTGCGTGGTTCAACCGAGCAGGGCAGCGCGTAGTTTTTCCAATGCGCTTTTTTCGATTCTGCTGACATAGGAGCGGGAGATTCCCAGGCGCTTTGCAATCTCTCTTTGGGTCATTGCCGGCATTCCGCAAAGACCGTAGCGCAAAAGAAGCACCTGACGTTCCCGCTCTTCCAGTAAGCCGCTCAGGAGCCGCATGGCACGGTCTGTCATGAGCTTGCGGTCAATTTCCTCTACCATGTTGTCGTCACTGCTGATGACGTCGATGTAGGTGAGCGGATTTCCGTCCCGGTCGATGTCAATGGTATCATTGATAGACACCTCACAGGCGGATTTTTTCCCGGAGCGGAAGTGCATCAGAATTTCATTCTGTACGCATTTGGCGCCGTACGTGGCAAAATGAGCGCCGTTGTCCGGATTGAAGGTGTCGATTGCTTTGACAAGACCGATGGTGCCGATGGAGATCAGATCCTCCTGATTCCGGTTTCCCGCATAGTATTTCCGGACAATATGTGCCACCAGACGCAGATTGTGCAAAATCAGGCGCGAGCGTGCCTCCTCGTCACCGTTTGCACGTAGCAGCGCAAAGTAATGCTGCTCTTCCGTCGACGAAAGCGGCGGGGGAAAGTTCTGCGGTGTTCCGACTCCGAGCACGACACAGAACAGATGCGATATGGCGAAAAAAAGGGCTGAGAGCAAACAAAACACCTCCTTCACGGCAAATTGCCGGAATGCAAAAAACATTCTGCTTTCATTCTATGCGCGCCCGCTGCCCGGTAGCACCGCATGACCGAAATGCAAATGCGAATTTTTTATCCTTTGCGCCGTGGTATGATGTTTTCCGATTCTGCTTGCGGACACAAGGAGAAAGGAGGGGAGCACCCAAAAGGTATTGACAAGAAAGGAATTGTATGCTACAATAAACAAAAGGGCGAAACCGTCCAAAATCACCGAAACGGAGAGAACAACCGATATGAATATCAAATTGAAATTGTTTGCCGCGATTCTTGCGGCAGCATTGTTCTGCGGGGTGCTGAATGCCTGTTCCGCGGGACTCGGAGCCATGGGAAATTTCAACGATCTGTATAAGTCCAGCTATACAGAGGAAAAAATGCCGGATCAGTTGGAGGAGGTCGCCGCGCTTGCGGGATATACCATGGAGAGGTCATCCGGAAATCTGGGGCTCTTCTATAAGGATGCCGGCATGCTTGGAAAGAATTATCTGATCTATAACTTTGACAATAATGCGGTGGTCAAACAAAAGACCATTGCACTGTCCGACACATCGGAAAATACGCTGACATTGGTGCAGGGGCAGATCGTGGAGAAAATGGGAGAGTCGTATACACTGTACGATCAGCTCGGCAACGTCCTTGCTGCAAATTCCGACCGGTACGGCACAACTCAGGACTTGATCCTTGTCGGAAATACCGTTTACAGAATCAATACGGATACCTATGCCAAAGCAGAGGAAATACCATTCAGCACGCTTTCCGGAAGTCTGCCCTCCTTTGATGAGGCAGCAGGCGGGTATTACTATCAGTTTGAGGATGATTCCCTGGCGGTCTTTAGTCATAAACTGGAGTACATTGCAGGATATACGGTTCCACAGGGCGCAAAGCAGTTCGAGTATTTTGCGCTGAACAGCGGAAATGTGGTTTTGCAATACCTGGTTGGTGTCGATAGCACGGAAACCGAATATGACCTGATTGAAGAGGGTACAAAATACCTTCTGAAGACAGTTGTATTGGATGTGCAGACCGGGCTTGCGGCGGAGCAGACGATGAACTGCAAAATCATTTCTCTTTTCAGAAAAGACGAGAATAAAGAAATGCGCTATCTCAACGATAAGGTTACACAGGCTGTTGCGGTTGCAAAAATCGAGAACTACGCCCTTTCGGGTACCACCGTGTATGCCATTGCCGAAGACGGCGTTTTGGAGTCCGAGCTGAATCCGCTTGCGGATCTGTATGATTCCATCGGTCCGTTGACAAGCGGTTATTACTATGCTGTCAAAGGGGATCGTGCCTACCTGCTCAGCGGAGGCGGCAATTACCTGGGAGATATTACCGGTACGAAGGGCTATAACCGGTCCATGATTGCTACCGAGCATGAAGTGTACAATTATAATATGGAGCGCATTGTGTCGGGGCAAAAGAACCAAGGAGGAAAAAGCGGTTTG
>FR890493.1:3780-10578 GCA_000433415.1 Clostridium sp. CAG:448 | reverse complement strand
CTGACCTGATGTTCTTTGCAAACGCAGACGGAAAGTGCATTTCCGTCAGTGCAACCGGTGCGAAAACGGTCGTTGCGGACGGTGAGAATACCTTTTTTGCAGGCGTGATCGGCGAAGGCATATTCGGCATCCGCGTGAGCGGTGCGGCAGGTGCGGCGGATACCTACCGTTATTACGACAGCACCGGAAAAGCATTGCTTGGCGACGCTGCTTCAGAGGCAGAATATACAAAGATCAATCAGGCGAAGATTCTGTCCGTGACGGATGCGGACGGAACCGTGCGGTATTATCGCCTGTCGGTGTCCGGAGCCGGCGCTTCCGAGACGACCAAGAACAATAAAAAATAATTGAACGTGAACACAGACGGAAACGGTTGTCGGCTCTGCTTCGTACAGCCGTTTCTGTTGTGTGTATACGGGTTTGAGCAAGAATAAGAGGGGAAGGATTTGCCGATGCGGTTTGTCATTGATCACGATTTCCATATACATTCGTTTCTTTCCGATTGTTCCAGAGACCCTGCGCAGACTTCCGAGCGGATTCTGGACTATGCGCGGCAGAACGGTCTGCGGACAATCTGCCTGACCAACCATTTCTGGGATGAGAAAATACCCGGCGCGTCCGATTGGTATCGTCCGCAGGGAGTGGAACATATCCGTGAGGCGCTGCCGTTGCCACAGGCGGACGGTATCCGGTTCCTGTTCGGTTGTGAAACCGATATGGATCGGCATATGACATTGGGAATTTCACCCGAAACGGCAGAGCAGATGGATTTTATCGTGATTCCGACAACGCACCTCCACATGATGGGATTTACGCTTTTGCCGGAGGACGATACCATTGAGCGGCGTGCGGAGCTGTATGTACAGCGCCTGTCCCGGCTCATGGACTACGATCTGCCGTTTGAAAAGGTCGGTATCGCGCACCTGACCTGCCATCTGCTGGCGCCGAGAAAGGACGATTATTTGCGGGTATTGTCCCTGATTCCGGACAGCACGCTGCGTGAGTTGTTTACAAGGGTGAGCAAAAGGGGCGCGGGCGTTGAGTTGAATTTTAACTCCTTTGCACATGAAGGGGAGGCATTGGAGCAGGAACTGCGGATTTATCGGATTGCCGCCGCCTGCGGCTGCCGTTTTTATTTGGGGAGTGACGCACACCATCCGGCACAGCTCGCCGGTGCCGTGCGGAATTTTGAACATATTGTCACACTGCTTGGTTTGACGGAAGAGCAAAAATTCAGGATCGGAGAGAAAAAGGAGTATGTTAAAGGGTAATGCAATTGTAGGACAGTCCGGCGGACCGACAGCGGCGATCAATGCCACGCTTGCGGGAGTGATCCGCGGCGTTGCGCAAACGGACGCAATCGGGGTGCTGTACGGAATGCGCAACGGGATTGACGGATTCCTTGCAGACCGTCTGGTCAATCTTTCGGAAGCGGTCAAAGGGGACGAGGCACTTTCGCTGTTGGAAAATACGCCGGCAGCCGCGCTCGGCTCCTGCCGAAAAAAACTGCCCGCACCGGAGAGCGACGGCGCGGATGCGGTTTATGCGCGGCTTCTGAAGCAGTTTCGGACATACAATATCCGTTATTTCTTCTACATCGGCGGAAACGATTCCATGGACACCACCGCAAAGCTGTCCGCCTTTTCCAAGCGCGCGGATTGGGAGATGCGGATTATCGGTATTCCGAAGACCATTGACAACGACCTGATGGGAACGGATCACACCCCGGGATTCGGCTCCGCGGCGAAATATATTGCAGTGACCGTGCAGGAGATTCTGCGTGATACGGCGGTTTATACCGTTCCCGCAGTGACGATTGTGGAGATTATGGGACGGGATGCCGGCTGGCTGACTGCCGCCTCCGCACTGGGGCGCAGCGCCGGGATGCAGGAACCGGACCTGATTTACCTGCCGGAGCGTGTCTTTTCCATGGAACAATTTTTAGGGGATGTCCGCACGGCGCTCTCCCGACATCCCAACGTGGTTGTCGCGGTTTCGGAGGGAATCCGTTTTGCTGACGGCACCTATGTCGGGGCGGGAACACAGAGCGGTGCGGCGGATGTGTTCGGTCATAAGTATCTTGCGGGAACGGCAAAGGCGCTGGAGATGGCTGTCAAGGCGGAAATCGGCTGTAAGGTCAGATCGGTTGAGCTGAATCTGCCGCAGCGCTGTGCATCCCACATGGCATCCGCGCAGGATCTTGCGGAGTCAGTGGCGGTCGGAAAGGAAGCGGTCCGTGCCGCTGTTGAAGGGGTCAGCTGCGAGATGATGACCATTCAGCGGACAGGGAATGATCCGTATACCTATCGGATCGGGCATGCGGACGTAGAACAGATTGCCAACCGGATCAAATATGTTGACGATGCGTTCATCAACGAGGCGGGCAACGGTGTCACGGACGCGTGTGTTGCCTATCTTGCCCCTTTGATTGCGGGGGAATGTTATCCGACCTATCGCAACGGTCTGCCGGTTCACTTTATCATGCCCTGAATAGAATCGGATGTCTGCGGAAAACTAAGAAAAGGAAAGAACAGATAAGGGGAATGTCAGGTTCGGAGGAAATCAGATGAAAATTGCAGTGGTTACCGGTGCGTCTTCCGGAATGGGACGCGAATTTGTATGCGCATTGGATCGACAGACCGCCTTTGATGAGATCTGGGTGATCGCCCGCCGGCGCGACCGGCTGGAGGCGTTGCAGGGGGCAGTGCATGCAAAGGTGCGCCCGCTTGCATGGGATCTGACCAAGGAGGAAAGCTTTGATGCCTATCGGTCATTGCTTGCCGAAGAGCGACCGGAGGTGTCTGTTCTGGTCAATGCAGGAGGTTTCGGCGTGTTCGGCGCATTTGCGTCACTGTCCGAATCGGAGCAGTTGTCTATGATTGATCTGAACGTCAAGACATTGATGCGTATGACCCACCTGACGCTGCCCTGTATGAAGGCGGGCGCGTGCATTTACCAGTTGGGCTCGCTGTCGGCATTTCAGCCGGTGCCCTATATCAATGTCTATGCTGCCACCAAGGCGTTTGTCCTGCACTTTTCACGCGCGCTGAACAAGGAACTGGAGCCGCGCGGCATTCGGGTGCTGGCTGTTTGCCCCGGTTGGGTGCGTACGGAATTTTTCGACCGCGCCGTTCGGGACGATACCATCACCTATTACAATCAGTTTTTTACCGCCAAAGAGGTGGTCGACCGGGCACTGTCAGATATGGCACGAGGAAAAGACGTGTCAGTCTGCGGTTGGCGAATCCGCGCGCAGGTGCTTCTGACCAAACTGCTTTCTCACCGGATCGTGATGGACATCTGGTGCCGGCAGCAGGGAATCGGAACGCCCCGCGCCGCAAAAAACGGCGACCGGCAAAAAGAATAATCCCGGATCCCTGCGATCCGGGAAGCCCTTTGCCGCAAAAAGAGATCAATCAAAAGGAGTTACCGATCACAGTGAGATTCGGTAACTCCTTTTTTACTTGGTCTGCGGTATTTTTGCACCGGTCAACGAATCAGCCTCCTGAATTTTGCGATCGTCCCGGAGATGCGCGTGTAGATTTCCTTGTCAAAAGGCGTATGCAATCCGGCGGTATGTAGTGCCGTCGTGAAATCCGTGTCAGGGGAGACATCGGAGAGGCACAGGTATGCGTTGATTGCCGTATCCATATTCTCCGTTGCGATGCACGCAATTTCAATGGAGGGCAAGAGGGACATGGCGTAGCTGATATAGTAGCCGGGGTTTTCAAGGGTGACACGGTGCCAGTAGGAGATCAACCCCTCTCCCATCATGTCGAGCAGAAACTCGCTTACACCGTAGGAGGTGCAAATATCAAGAAAAATTTTGTCTAGATCCGATGCAGTGTAGTTGTCATGCGTGTAAACGTACAGCTCAAAATCATTGATGCACAGGCAGAGATAGAAAGATGTGATGTCCATCAGCAGCTTGTAATCAAAGTAATATGCAGCAGACCGGGATGTGAGTGTTTCGGTTCCCAGATAAACAGCGTACAGCCACTCGTTCCCCTGGGAATGCACCTCGGAAAGATCGAGGGAAAACTGTTCGGATCCCATTTTGTCGATTGCGTAATAATGACCGAACTCATGTAAAAGGGTGGTTGCGGATTGGTATGCGCTTCCGCCGAAATAACAAACCGGATGTCCGGCGCCGGACAGGTACGCGGTAAACGCCCCTTCGCGTGAGGCGTCATTGAATGCCAGTGCGTAATTGCCGTCCTTGAAAAGCTGATTGTAAGCGGAAAGAAAATTCGGGGACACCCGTTGCAGATATGCGGTGATGTGTTCCGACGACGGGGCGGTGCCGTTAAAATCTTCCGAAATGACCGGCGGATGCATCAGATAGGGCAGCACATTTTCTGTTTCTTCCTTTGACATGCCGTCTTGCAGATTTCCGAGTGCGGAAAAAAGTCCGGTGGTTGTCGCATCGAGAAATCCGGTTTGCTGTATCAGGGAGAGGATGGAATTGACATCATCCGGGGTATATTCGCGGTGGTAAACATAGTCATAGGCGTAATCCATGTAGTTGTCGTACCCCATCAATTGTGCCATCTGCTTGTTCAGGCTGATTGCCTGCATGTAAAGCTGCGCGGATGCAGACAGATAATTTGCGTCGTCCGGCAGCGCGGCATAGGTCACCGTCAGTTCGGTATATGCGTTGCTCAACTGTTCAAATTCATCCGTGCTCGCTTTTGCGCTTTTCAGGGCGCGCCGGATATCTTCATCCGACCATTCTGCAAAAAAGGAATCCTTGTATGCGGAGTCGTTGATATCATCATACAGTGCGCAAATGCGCCTGGATGCCGCGGTCGCGCGCTTCTCCATCTCCAGATACTGTTGCTTGACAGACTCATTTTGTAAGTCAAGCGAGAAAAGAATATACGCAACGGTTTTCTGATCATCCAGTTTGGAAAAAGACCCTTCTTCCATCTGTTCATACAGCTCCAGAAAGCCGTCCGGATCATTTCCTGCTTCAAAGAGCCGGTACCATTGGTCAATTTCCGACTCCAATGCCCGGTAGTCCGCTTCGGAATAGGTGAAGGTCAGCGTGTCGTTTCCAAGGTAAGTCTGCGGCTTTTGTGCCGTTTCCTCACCGGCTCCGGAGTCCTGTTCGCCTGCGGATGTTTCCTGCGTTTTGGTTGTCGGTCCGGAGGAATCCGCAGGGGAGGAAGAATTTTTGCACCCACAGAACCAACAGAGAGACAACAAAAACAGAAGAAGTATCAAAAGTCGATGCAGTTTCATTTGACAGCCAGTTCCTCTTCTTCTGCGGCGTTTTCACGTGCTTCCTCAATCAGACGGAAGCCTGCAGTTGCCGTGACAGGGAGCGAGAACACAATTGCCTTGGCGGCTGTGTGCGCCCCGGCATTATCCATAATTGCCTGCATGATACCGTCTGCGCTTGCCGCGTCCGCAACGATGAGGATGGTTTCCTTCTCGTCCGCGATGGACACCTTGAAAAATCCCGCAGTGCGCTTGGGGCGGGTTCCTTTGGTACGAACCACCGTCCCTCCGCCGGCGCCGGCGTTGCGTGCAACGTCCATAACGGTGTCCGCATTGCCTTTTTCCGCAATCGCAACCAGTAATCTGTATTTGGTTTCCATCAATGTTTCCTCCCGTTCTTTCAGTGGTGCACCTTCGGATAGCAGTTCCAGGGTGCTTTCGCCGCCTACGCCGTCGATCGGCAGTGCCAATCCAACCCCTCTTCCCGGCAAGTCAATCTGCATATCCGTCGAAAGATGCCGGATGACGGTTCTTAGTTTTTCCTGCCGCAATACGCATAAAAGCAGTGTTTTTTCCACTTCTTCCACACCCAACAGATCCAGTGTTTTGCTCTGCGCGGTGCCCTCGCAATTTGCGGTCAGTACGGTCCGTACGCCGTTCTTTTCAAAAAAACGCACAAATTCGTCGGTTTCCTTCCTGCGGATGATACACAGAAAACAGTTCAGTTCTTTCATTCCTGTCGTATTCTCCTTTCCCCGGTATCAAAGCCGGATAACGGTTTCCCGCACACGGGCTGTGGCGGTAACGGTTTCGCGCATGGTGCGCTGTCTGCGGATTTCGGACAGCCCTCCCAATACCTGAATGGCAATCAGAGGAGTCATGGCGACCATAGCGACCGTGCCGAATGCGTCCGTGGCGATATTGCCGCCGACGGCTTCGCAGGCGCCGATTGCAAGCGGCAGAAGAAACGCCGCAGTCATGGGACCGGAGGCAACGCCGCCGGAGTCAAAGGCGATGGATACGAAAATGTCCGGTACAAAGAGCGAGAGCAGCAGTGCAATCGCATATCCCGGGATCAACAGGTACAAAATGGAGATGCCGGTCAGAACGCGCATGAAGGAAAGTCCGACCGAAACCGCCACACTGATACAGAGCGTGTTGCAAATGGCGGTCTCACTGACGGCACCTGCGGTAATGGTGTTGACCTGTTTGGTCAGCACATGTACGGCTGGTTCCGCTTTTACCACGAAAAAGCCGATCAGCATCCCGATGGGGATGATCACCCATTTCCCGGCATCGTTGGATGCCATGGCAAGTCCCAGTTCGCGCCCGAGCGGGGCAAAGCCGACATTGGCGCCGGTCAGGAAAATGATCAGTCCGACAGTCGTGTACAATGCGCCAACCATAATACGCCCCAGCTTGACGGGAGCTCTTTTGCGGGTGATGGAGCTGAAGATCAAAAAGAAAACCACAATCGGTGCAACGGAAACGGCGATTTCTTTCATATACCCCGGCAAAGCCTTCAGATAAAACAGCGAAAGCTCTGTGGTGGTGCTCGGCGGAATGGCGCTTGCG
>FR890493.1:0-3752 GCA_000433415.1 Clostridium sp. CAG:448 | reverse complement strand
CGCCTTCCCGTTGGAGAAGACCCCCAACGGGAGACCAGCCGCGATCGGCCCGATTGAGCAAAGGGAAACAAGACCAAAGCTGTCGGAGTCTGCGCCTTTATCCGAACGGATGGAGGACACACCGATACCGAGTGCCATAATGAACGGTACGGTCATAGGACCTGTTGTGACGCCGCCGGAGTCGAAGGCAACCGCCCAGAAACCAGCCGGAACAAAGGCGGCAAGCGTAAACAGCAGAATGTAGAATCCCCAGAGCAGGTACTGCAACTTGATGCCGAAGAAAATGCGCAGCATGGCAATAGCAAGGAAGATACCGACCCCGGTACCTACACCCCAGATCAGGAGTGTTTTGTCGATGGAGGTCACATATCCTGCCAATACCTGCAGATCCGGCTCCGAGACGGTAATCATCACACCGACCAAAAAGGAAATCGGCAGAATAATCCATAGCTTTTTGGTGTGTGTGATCTGAGCGCCGACGTACTCTCCCATTGCCGACATGGAAGAATCGGCACCGATGTTGAACAGCGTCATACCGACGATCAGCATCAGTGTTCCGAGCAAAAATGACAGAAACATGCCGCTTGAGATCCGTACATATGTAAAGCACAGAACCAGAACAATCAGTGACACCGGGAGTACCGATGACAGAGATTCGCGGAATTTTTCTTGCAGGGTGGTTTTCTGAAGCAATATTTCACGCCCTTCCCATTTTGAGATTTGTTGTTATTGTAACATATTTTGCACCCCCTGTCAACCGTAAAATGCGCTTTTTTATAAACAGGAAGATTTTTTATGCCCGTATGGAATCCCGAAAAGAAAAAATGCAAAATCGGTTGACAGTGAGAAATCGTTTTGGTATAATGAAATCAGCGATATTGCAACATTATATAACGGGAGGAAGATTTATGTATCAGTTTCCGATAGGTGCAATCGTAGAGTCTTTCCGGACCGATACGGTATCCGCGGTCAAAAAAGCGGCGGAAATGGGTATTGACGGATTACAGATGTATTGTACATACGGTGAACATGCACCGGAAAACATGACCCAGGACGCAAGACGGGAGCTTTTGGACATTGTCAAATCCAATGGACTGGTATTTTCGGCAATTTGTGGGGATCTCGGTATGGGATACGGGGATCCGGAAAAAAATCCTGCACTGATTGAAAAATCCAAACGGATTTTGGAGCTTGCGTTGGAATTGGAAACCAACATTGTTACCACGCATATCGGTGTTGTGCCGAGCGACCCGAACCACCCGCGCTATGCGGTGATGCAGAAGGCATGCGCGGAGCTTGCCGCATTTGCCGACAGTATGGGGGCGCACTTTGCCATTGAAACCGGACCGGAGCCGTCTGCGGTGCTCAAGGCATTCCTTGATACGCTCGGTTCCAAAGGTGTGGGTGTCAACCTGGACCCGGCAAACCTTGTCATGGTTGCGGGGGATGATCCGGTTGCGGCAGTCCACAATCTGAAGGATTATATCGTGCACACACATGCCAAGGACGGAATCATGGTCAGACGCGGAAATCCGGAGTACATTTACGGTGTGGTGCACCCGGTGCCCCAGGAATTCCAGGGCGTGGAATATTTCCGTGAAGTACCGCTGGGACAGGGCGGGGTTCATTTTGAAACCTACCTGCCGGCATTGGAAGAAATCGGCTACCGCGGATTTTTGACGATTGAACGCGAGTGCGGAGAGGATCCCGTCGGAGATATCGGAATTGCCGTGGAACATCTGCGTCATGTCATGAAAGGAGCGTAAAAATGAAAATATCTGTCAGTGCCTATTCTTTTTACCAATACATCAATCAGGGAAAAATGACCCTGTTGGATACTGTTTCCAAGGCGCATGAGATGGGCTTTGAAGCCATTGAATTTCTGGATATGCCGGGAGATACCTGGGAGGAGCGCGCGGATTTTGCACGGCAGCTTCGTGCCGAAGCAGATCGGTTGGGGATGACCATCAACGCTTATACCATCGGTGCCTGCCTGTATCAGCCCTCGCCGAGCACTTCGGATATAGAAGTGGAACGGCTCTGCCATCAGGTGGACATTGCCCGTATTCTGGGGTGTTCCGTCATGCGGCATGATGCCTGTTACAGTTTAGGAAAGACCGGAACCTCCCGCAGTTTCGGACTGATGTTACCTACGATTGCGGAGAACGCGCGCCGTGTTACTGCCTATGCGCAGCAGTTCGGAATTCGGACCTGTGTGGAAAACCACGGTTATGTGGCACAGGACAGCTACCGTGTCGAGCAGCTTTTCAATGCCGTTGCGCACGATAATTTCGGACTTTTGGTGGACGTCGGCAACTTTGTGTGCGCGGATGAGGATAATGTGCTCGCCGTTTCGCGGGTTGCTCCCTATGCGGTGCATGTGCATGCAAAGGATATGTACAAATCGAAAAAGCCCGCTCCCGGGTTCGGTGGTACCCGTGCGGGAAACTATTTTAAGGGTGCCATTGTCGGTGAAGGGGATTGCAATGTCGAACAGTGCATTCGCATCATCCGGGGCACGGGCTATGACGGCTATTTTTCCATTGAATTTGAGGGAAGCGAAGACTGTATCGAGGCAATTGCTAAGGGATATAAGAATCTGCAGGCAATGCTTTCCTAAGGGAATATCAGTGCAACAGAACAAAGGGGAATGTCCGGGTTCGTCCTGACATTCCCCTTTGTTTGCGCCCTCAGAGCGCTTTTGGGCTATCGGTGCTGTGCGCACTCAGAATTTCATCCGGACAGATGAAATACTTTCGGTTGTATACGCACAGAATTTTTTGGCTTTTCGGGTTGATGATCAGATAAAAGGTGTCGCCTGCTACAGAGGTGTTGAGCATCCCCTGTATGCTCAGGCGCAGATCTTTGCTCCACCGGTAATTGTCGGTTTGCGCTTTGTAAGCGCCGGCTCCGAAGCGAAGGACGTTGTGTTCGGTAGTGATCAGTGTATCTTCCGCAATCATGTAATACGGTACATGACGGACCCATCTCTGCTTTCCGTCCCAATCCATTATCATAGTAACTGTGAGATACACAGTCCACGTGGCAAAAGGAAAAAAGAGAATCCACCATTTGTGAAGCAGGAAGGCAAGCAGGATACTGACAATGGTTATGACCGGATTAATGATATAACGCATCCACAGATAGGACTTTCGGAAGTTCGTTGTCTCTCTGTTGTTCAGGATATCCTCCGCGATGTATTGTTCTGTCAGTGTTTCCGTATGCATGTTTTTTCTCCTCTGATGGTGTATTTGTGTTGGTTTTGTTTACAGAAAAACGGGGGAGCCGGTGTCCTCACAACCATCCGAATGACCGTTATGCGGAATGTGCGTCCAGGATTTCGCCGGGGCAGGTAAAGAATTTCTCATTGTACACGCATAGAATGTCTTTGATTTCCCGGTCAATGATCACGTAAAAGGTGTTGCCCGTCACGGAGGTGTTGTACATCCCCGCCGCGCTCAGACGGAGATCTTTGCTCCATCTGTAATGATCATGCATAATCCGATAGTCGCCGACACTGAAGTGCATCACGAAAATGTCTTCCATCATACTGCGTCTGCCACGTGTGCTTGCAATGGTTTCAACGGTTATGGAAATCAGCGTATCCTGTACGATTGTGTAGCGCGGTACAGGATCGGGGTGCTTGCGCTTCCTGATGGCGTTCCCAAGATAGAAAACGGGGATAAAAACCGCAAAAAATGCAAGAGGGAAAAGAAACAGCCACATCTGACGGGTAAGGAAGGCTGCCAGCA
>FR890492.1:5895-14829 GCA_000433415.1 Clostridium sp. CAG:448 | reverse complement strand
AAGAAGGAAAAATGAAAGGACAGGGCGCGATCCTTGTTTTCATTGTCATGTCGGTGGGAACGATGCAGGGGTGAAAATTTTTCCCACACCGCGCTGAACTTGCAGAGTGGGGGAGAAACATATTTTCATAACAGTCCGCCAGAGGCGAATTTTGAGCCGTTCGGGACAAGCTCGTCAAATCTCACCGGACAGCATTTTCCTTGCATACGCGGCAATGCCATACGCACTGGGACGGAGTTATCTTGACTCCTCCAAAGCATCCTCAATGGCATCCCGAAAATGAAGGAACGACAGTCCCCCGCTGTTGCACAGGTCGGCAAAGCCTACTGCCCTTTGCCAGTCAAAAAACACGTCCGGTATACTTAACAGGATTTCGCCGCCGTCGCCGATTGCCTCGATCCCGTAGAGCGTATGTGCTTCTCTTGCCTCATCATGGACTGTGTCCGTTCTCACGCGGTAGGTACAAACCATTTCAAATTTTCCGTCCTTTGTTTTTTATGTCATTCGGGAATTGCGATTGTGGGATTCCACAGAATTCAAATGGAATGCTTCGCAACTGTTATCAAATTTGTATTGAAAGAATTTATATAAAATGCACGAAACGGGTTGACAAGCGGCGCTTTTGGGCGTATAATAAATATGGATTTCATTTCCAGTTTTGTAAGGCAGATTCCTGCTTTTATATTATATGTTTTTTTCGGGCAATTATATGATAACACACAATCAATCAACATACAATACGCAAGTTTGACGAAACGGTACGCAAGTTTGCGCCCGGAAAACCGAAGATGCAGGGAACAAGTCCCCGAAAGAAAACTCATTTCTGGCTTTTATGCAACCAAATTTGCTCTTTATATAATCTTTTTATCAAATTGCGGTCTGAATCCGGGTTTTATCAGGCTCCGACGATCAAATCAGACGCAGGAACAGGAATTGAAGAGGAGGGAGATTAAATGATAGAGTATCTGAGGCAGTTGAAGAAAAAATCGCACATGACCAATCAGCAGATCGCCGAAAAAAGCAACATTCCCGAAAGCACCGTTGCAAGAATCTTTTCCGGCAAGACTCCCAATCCCACAATGACCACCGTAGTGGCTATGACGCGGGCAATGGGCGGTTCCCCTGCCGATCTTTTAGAAAAAGCGGAAGAAAATTTACCGGCGGATTCTTTGGCGGATTTGTCGGAACCGACGCGCCGGGACCCCGAAAAAGAACAGGAGACCGCCGATAGCGTAGTGACTCTCTCTGTCTCCGATTCCGACAGTCAGGACGCTGTGATGTCGGAGCCGGACGGAAGTGAAGCCGCCTCCGCACTTGCGTATGGGATGGCTGCATGCGAAAAATATTATGAGGGCATCATTGATCTGTACAAAAACGAACTCAAGAAAAAGGACGTCTGGATTTCCAGACTGTTCCGGTGCTTAGTCGGCATTATGTTGTTTATTTTGTTTGTGTTGGTATTTGATATTCTGCACCCCGGTTTTGGATTTGTAAAATATTGAACATACGGAAAGTGCATGCACGGGTTGTCACGCAATGCACAAAAAAGAGCATATCCGGGATCCCCGCCATGTTTCTCTGATTGGGAAACATTGAATCGGGATTCCTTTCGGATATGCTCTTCTTTTTTGTTGTAAACCGGCAAATGATCTTAAAAGTCCAATGTGTCTACCTTGGCAAGCAGCTCGGACAGATGATTTTTGCAGTTGTCAATCACCTTTTTCCCCGCGGGATCGTCAAACCCGATGCGCTTGATGGTGCGGCGCATCAGCCGGGCGTATCCCACGACCATTGCTTTTTCCGCAACCTCTTTCATACGCGCCTCGTCATCGGTCCCCAGATAAAGGGAGAGCGATTTGTGCCATATGTACAGGGTGGTTTCGTAGGGGAGTTTCATAAATTTCTCGGTGACGGTGTGATCCAGCTCGCCGAATCCGACAAAGCCCAAAAACATGGAGGCAAGCTCAAACACGGGATGCCCATAGGAGAGGGTGTCCATATCGATCAGCAAAACCTCACCGTTCTGCATTTCCACATTGTTGGTATGATAGTCGCCATGAATCATGGTGTGACGCTCGGGGACGGCACGAATGAGGGAAAGCAGCTTGTCGCTCTGTTCTTTGGGGAGATAGTCCCTCAGAAATTCCGCCCAGCCGACTGCCACTGCTTTCANCCCCCCTGCCACTGCTTTCATATCCTCCATGTCCTCCGGATTGACCTCGGTTGAGTGGATGCGCTTCAGCAGGTCGACAAATTCGGCAATGTATTTGTCCTTTTTTTCAGGCTCTGCCAAAATCAGTTTGGAAAAAGACTTTGCGTTCAGCAATTCAAAAACGGAACCGTAGGAATTCCCGACTCTGACGACGTCAAAGGGAATGGCGGTTGGAATCCCCAGGATGAGCGCGGTGCGCGCAAGCCGGCGTTCGCGCTCAATTTCATTTAAGGCGTTGGCGTTGCGGTAAACCTTCACGACGATCTCCGGATCATAGCGGTACACAATTCCGTTGGAGCCTTCACCCAGAACCTCACAGCCGTCCACGGACAGCTTGCGGTAGCCCTTTTGGATATTCAGCATCTCGGTAAAGCCCGTCATTTCAAAGACATCGTAAACTTCGGGCGAAACGCCGACGATTTCAAGATTCTTATAGGTTTTTCGCAGTTTCAGAATGACGCGGAGTCCCGCGCTTGAAATGAATTCGAGATTTTCCGCATCAATGATGACCTTCTCCGTGCCGGCATGGATGCCTTCAAAAATCTGCTTTTCCGCAAGCGGGGCATTGGTCGAATCAATCCGACCGTCCAGAATGATATGCGCTGTTGCGTTGTCATTTTTTATCGTTACCATTATCTGCTCCTCCGAATATTTTATCAATGAAATCGCTGTATTCACGGTATGCGACCGTGTCGGAAAACACCGAAAGCGCGTCACGGATGCTTGTGTAGTACCATTTGTGTGCGGCAGGATCTTTTTGATTGAAATTTGCCCACAGGTCATTCCCGTAGGCCAGAAAAGAGCGATACAGAGAGCGCATATTGGAGAGCTTATCCCCCAGATACAGCGCCTTGACACCAAGATCTGTACTTTGCCGCAAAGTTGCGACAGCCTCCTCTTTGCGCACGCGCCAGGTGTCGGACGGGTCCTGTCCGAGCCGTTTGTTTTCGGTTTCCGACAGCACCAGTTGTGCCACTCTGTCGCCGAACCGTTCGGTGATTTCGCGAATGCTGATGCCGGCATCCTCAACGGTGTCGTGCAACACCGCCGCTATGACCGCTTCTTTTTCATCGGTCAGTGTTTGTGTGATGGTTGCCGCTTCCAACGAATGAAGAACGGCGGGTTGGTTGTCCACTTTTCGCTTCATTCCGTCAAAAGCTGCCGTAGCAAAACAGATTGCCTCTGATAATTGATCCAAGTTCTCACTCCCTGTCAAAAAGGTTGCGTATTTGCCCGCCGTCAAAGCCTTCCGCGTTCCCCGCGGGCGCCCCACAGATATATGATACAGTATAGCAGATATCTGCCGTTTTTTCAACCGTTTTTTGCGAAAATCTTGTCGGAAGTTACATCATTGCACGGTCGTTTTATAGATTGTGAAGGCTGATACGTGCATTTTAAGGCAAAATAGCTTGCGTGGTATAAAAATGTGAAAAACATCTGCGGAGCGGGAGGGCATCTCTGAAGGGACTTCCGGTTCGGGATCCATATGCCGTAAGACCGTTGCCTATGCGGATATGCGGTGCTGATCGCGAAGATAAAAAAGGTTGTGAGAGGCAGGGCGGGGAGAAAGCAAGAAATAAAAAATCGTTTGCACAAACATAAAATCAGCCGAAAGTGGGGTTTCTCCCATTTTCGGCTGATTTGGTGTCAGATAGCAAAAATATAGTATCACGCTGTTATTTGTAGGTGCCATATCTGATTTTTACGGTGAAAAAATTGAGATTCGGTATATGAGAATCCCTTTGTTTCCCGATTCACGGATCGTTTGCGATCTTTGTAGAGGTGCTCTTAATAATTTCATCCTTGGATAGCTTATACTTTCTTGCAATATTTGTTGCATAACTTTGTGCAACGCCATCTCCGGGCATGATACGAGAACTTAAGAGAATCACAACAACCACAATCCAACCACCTGCGGTGACAATGGTTTTTGCCGCAATCTTTATAAACTTTACGGTAGCCTGCGCTGCTGTCTTTGCTGCATGTGCTGTTTTCTGCGCGTTTTGCGGTGTGCGTTTTTGTATGCAGGGTTACGGCGGGTATACAATCACGCCGGATTGTATCAGGATCAGCACCGTAAAGAGTACAACCGCCGGGACGGAAAAAAGCACAAAGGCTATTATTTTGCATACCGGTTTTTTCAGTTTGTAGTACAGGAGGGTAAACAGGGTCGCCAAAACGCTGTACAGTATCATAAACAGAAGACTATACGGAAAGTACATAAACAGCAGCACCAGAAAAACCATTACAAAGCAAATCGCCGCAAAGGATATTCCGAGACACCACGGCAGGTATCTTTTTGCTTTTTGAAAAAACATGTTCTCACCTCAGAAAAACAGATCTTTTTTTGGGGGGAGGGGATCGCAGTCAGGCAATATCTCCCAGCGTCGGGATGAAATACGTTTCAAAGGCATGTTCACTCATAACATACAGCTTATCTTTGGGGGAATCCGCATGCAGCTTTCCAAGAGATGAAAAAATTCCCTCATCCAAGCCGGAGATCGTATTCGGCTGACCGGAAATCACCACAAGGCAGAAGGTATCCGGCTCCATCAACGCTGACGGCTGGTATGTGAATGCAACGGTAGGGATCGGGTGGGTGCCCATGGGAATCCATCTTTCCACGGTGATCTGATTGCCCGTGCAATGAACCTGGCATCTTTTATTGCATTTCGTCTTGGTAATGAATATTTTGTAAGTCTGATTTTTGACCTGCATCCGGAAGATATCAAAGGCGTCATCCTGTGTGGCTTCGGCAAATTTTTTCAGCACGGTTCTGTATGGCATTGTTTCTCCTCCTGTTTGTATGGCAAATTGATCTGTGTCTTTCGGGGATTACAGGGGGAACAAACCGTTATAATCAATCCTTCCCCACTTATTATACCAGATTTTTCTGTATTTGCCAATGCGCATTATATGAAATATATTCTTTTTGCATTTGTTTGTTTTACATAAATATATTTGCCTTTTTTCTGTGCGTGATGTGCGTCAGGCAAAGAAAAAGCGAAATGTCAATATTCCGCCTTGAAAAACAGTGCAAAAAATGCTACAATAGAAAAAACGATTCAGACACAAAACCGGGCACGGCGCCCGGCAATGGGAGATAACTATGTTCAATAAGCATGAGACAGCGCGCGACGCCTGCCGGCTTTTCGGCAAACAGGCGAGGTGCGATTATGAAGCGCCGAACGGTGAAAAGCACCACAACCGCCTCCGGAACGGCGGAAACGGACACGGTACGGTCAGGTTCTACCACCGCGGCAGGCTTGTGGATGAGATTCTCTGTGAAAATGTCGGCTGTGAATACGGAGAATATGGCGTATGACAAGGGGATCCTATTTTGATTTTTGCCGAGGGACGTTTGGTACGGAGCCGGACTACCCGTTTGACGAAGATTTTGAAACTGCAGTGCTTCGGCATGCTGGCAATCGCAAGTGGTTCGCCCTTATGATGCGGGTATCCCGGCGGAAATTCGGCTTTGACAGCGACGAGGTGATTGACGTGGTCAATCTGAAGCTGCCGGTCGAAATGTTCGGCTCATTCGGAAAAAGTGACGGCGTTTACCCCGCTTATCATATGAATAAACTGCACTGGGTCTCGGTTCTGCTTCCGGACGCGGCGGATGATACCGTTGGATTTCTTACAAGCGTCAGCTACGAGGCAACCAAGCCCCGAGCGCGCAGGCGCAGGGAAGCGGGCAGATGATATTACGCAAAAGGCAGGCAAAGCGCGAATAGGTCGCTTTTCCTGTTTGCTTTTCGGGGCTGAATTGATTTTTCTCATATTCCGAGAAAAAATCTCAAAAACTGTGCGCTTGATTATGTTAGTAAAATACGGTATACTATGATCACCGGTAAAAATAAGCTTTGCGCAGATGCTGAAAGAAGGGAGATATGGTATGAAATTGAATCTGGGAAATCAAATACGTCTGAACCGCCGGCGTATGAATCTTACGCAGGAACAATTGGCAGAAAAATTCGGAACGTCCCCGCAGGCAATTTCCCGGTGGGAAATAGGTGCGACCTATCCCGATATCGAAATGCTGCCCATGATTGCGTCGTTTTTTGAAACGTCGGTAGACGCGTTGCTTGGAGTTACAGAAGAGGAAAAGGAAGCGTATTGTGCGGAACTTCAAAAATCATTTGAAGTCGCTGTTCGTGCAAAAGATGTTCGGAAAACCGTTGAGATCATGCGGGAAATACGACGTAATCTCAAGGATTATCAGCAATATTGGTTTTGGGGAATGTACAACGAAATTTGGAAAGTTCGCTTGTTTCAAGACCAGAATGTTCTTGAGGAAATGCGGCTTTTGGCAGAAGAAGTATTCAGAGTGTGTCCCAAAGACCAGCATTATGCGGTTATCGGATGTATGGCGAACATGGAAGATGACGAACACATCGATGCTTTTTTGGACGCATATGCCAGTCGTGAAGATATGTCCCGTTCCACACTACTGTTCAACAGATATAAAATGCGCGAGGAACTTGACAAAATCGAGCCTGTGCGGCAGTACGTTCTATGGATGGAGCTTTCGCATATCATAAGTGCGGCGAACGATTGGCAAGTCTATTTGTGCGACGACCCAAATCATTTTATTTGGTTTTGTGAAACGCAGCTTAATTATCTTAATGCTGTAAACAATTTATCCCCCGATAAGAAGTATTTGGTGAGCGGAGGAACAGGCGTAGATTTGTGGTGTGAAGAGCGAATAGAACTTGGAATACGCTATGAATGTGTTTTCTTGCATTGGTCAGTATATATTATGAAAACATTGATAAAGTGCTGAATACAACTGGATAAAAGAGGAATATGCAAAAAGTAATCATTTGGTCAATCGGTATCCCAAAGTGGGCATGCACAAAGGCATTTTATGTGGTATAATGATACATAAAGAAATAATGGAATCCTTCATGGACAAGACAATTATTTCTATTGTAACAATACTATTCATAGAAAGGAGTGCAGCCATGTATGATAACATTCAAATCATTCCATACAAGGGCGCAAAATCCAAGAACCCCTTCTCCTTCCGCTACTACGACAAGAACCGCGTGATAGGTGGTAAAACTATGGCCGCGCATCTTCGCTTCGCCATGTCCTGGTGGCACACCTGCAACGCCTCCGGCACCGATATGTTCGGCGGCAACACCATGGACAAGACCTTCGGTTTGGACGGCATCGCCATGCACAAGGCCAAGGCGGACTTCGCCTTCGACCTCATGCAGAAGCTGGGCATCGAGTTCTACTGCTTCCACGACATGGATATCGCTCCCGAGGGCGAGACCCTGGCCGAGTCCATCAAGAATCTCGAGATCATGACCGACTACCTGCTGGAGAAGCAGAACCAGACCGGCATCAAGCCTCTGTGGGTCACCGCCAATATGTTCAGCGACAAGATGTTCATGGCGGGTGCCGCTACCTCCCCCTCGGCTGATGTCTACGCCATCGCCGCAGGGAAGGTCAAGGCCGGCATCGATGCCGCTATCAAGCTGGGGGCACCCGGATATGTATTCTGGGGCGGCCGCGAGGGCTACGATACCCTCATCAACACCGACATGGCTCTGGAATTGGATAACCTCGGTAAGTTCCTGACCCTGGCCCGCGACTACGGCCGCGCCAAGGGGTTTACCGGTGACTTCTACATCGAGCCCAAGCCCAAGGAGCCTACCAAGCACCAGTACGATTTCGACGTGGCCACCTGCGCCAACTTCCTGCGCACCTACCGTCTCATGGACGACTTCCGCATGAACATCGAGGCCAACCACGCCACTCTGGCAGGGCACACCTTCCAGCACGAGCTCCGCATGGCTACCGTCAACGGCATCTTCGGCTCCATCGACGCCAACCAGGGCGATATGCTCCTGGGCTGGGATACCGACCAGTTCCCCACCAATGTCTACGATACCACCCTCTGCATGTACGAGGTCATCAAGGCAGGCGGCTTTACCAACGGCGGACTCAACTTCGATGCCAAGGCCCGCCGTCAGTCCAACACCTTTGAGGATGTGCTCCTGTCCTACATCGCTGGCATGGATGCTTTTGCTCTGGGTCTCCTCAAGGCCTACGAGATCATCGAGGACGGCCGCATCGATGAGTACGTGGCCAAGCGTTATGCCTCCTATAACGAGGGCATCGGTAAGGATATCCGCGAAGGCAACGTAACTCTGGAATCTCTTGCCGCCTACGCCGCCGACTTGAAGGACATCATGCCTATGAGCGGCAGACAGGAGTATCTGGAGACCGTGCTCAACGATATTCTCTTCTCGGGAGCCTGATATGAACTACTATATTGGTATTGATCTGGGCACATCTTCCTGCAAGGGTATCCTTCTGAACCGCAACGGAGCCGTCCTCGCGGATCACAGCGTCAACTACCCCGTCTCCACCCCTTATACCAACTGGAGCGAGCAGGATCCCGCTGACTGGTATAAGGCCACCGTGGAGATCCTCAAGGTCCTGTCCGAAGGCAGGGAAGAATCGGTCAAGGGCGTGGGCATCGCAGGTCAGATGCACGGTCTGGTCATGCTGGACGAACACGACGAAGTCATCCGCCCCGCCATCCTCTGGAACGACGGACGGAGTGCCCCCCAGACCACCTATCTCAACAGTCTGGGCACCCTCCCCACCCTCACGGGGAACATCGCCTTCCCCGGCTTCACCGCCCCCAAAATCCTGTGGGTCAAGGAGAATGAGCCCGAGAACTTCGCAAAGGCCAAGAAGAT
>FR890492.1:0-5812 GCA_000433415.1 Clostridium sp. CAG:448 | reverse complement strand
AGGAATGTTGCTTCTGGATGTACAGAACAAATGCTGGTCCCCCGAGATGTGCGAGATCTGCGGCATCACCGTGGATATGCTCCCCACCCTCTTTGAAAGCTACGAGGCTACGGGCAAGCTGAAGGCCGAGTACAGCCTGCCTAACGCCATCCTCTGTGCCGGTGCGGGGGATAACGCGGGGGCGGCTGTGGGTACCAACACCCTCCGCGACGGGGATTGCAGTATTTCCCTCGGCACCAGCGGCACCATCTTCTTGCCCTGCGACGAGTTCAACACCGAGTGCTGCGGTACCGCCCTCCACAACTTCGCTCACGCTAACGGAAAATTCCACCTCATGGGCTGTATCCTCTCTGCCGCTTCCTGCAACAAGTGGTGGATACGCGATATTCTGGACACCCACTACTGCGACCCCGCCGAACCCGACTACGGTAAGACCGGCGTGTATTTCCTGCCCTACCTGACGGGTGAGCGTTGTCCCCATAACGACGTGAACGCCCGGGGCGCGTTCATCGGCCTGTCCATGAACACCACCCGCGAGGATATGAGTCTCGCCGTGCTGGAGGGCGTAGCCTATGCGCTCCGCGATTGCGTGGAGGCGGGTGCCGTCAAGATTGATAAGGCCGTTCTCTGCGGCGGCGGCGCGGTCAGTAAGGTTTGGCAGACCGTGCTGGCAAACGTCCTCGGCGCGGATATCTATCTCACCGAAACCGAGCAGGGCCCCTCCATGGGCGGCGCGTTTCTGGCCATGACTGCCTGCGGGGAGTACGCCACGGTCTATGAGGCGGCAGATGCCACCGTAAAGAAGACCCTGGCTGTTAAGTGTGATCCTGTCCTGAAGAAGATCTACGATCAGGGCTATGCCGCGTACCGACAACTGTATCCAGCTTTGAAGGGAGTCGAGTATGAATAGTGCGTTCTATGAGCTGAAGCACGAGATTAGTGCCGATTACTTTACTGTAGAGCGGAATAGTAACTTTTCCTTCCCCCTGCATATGCATCGATGCTATGAGATCATTTTGCTTATAGAAGGGAGTATGACGATCATACTTGAAAATCAAGAGTATATCATTGAGGCCGGCGATATGATCCTTATCAAGCCCAATTTCGTCCATGGCCTTAAGACCGATATGACCAGTCGACATATTCTTTGCATCTTTTCTCCCGAATTGATATCGGCAATTTCGGAGCCTTTGGAGCGGTATCTTTTGACATCTCCGGTTATACGAAATGTTCCGGAGTTGTACCGAACTCTATTTGAGAATGCGCGGGAGGATGCCGCAATCGGATGGATCAAGGGATTTCTGTACTTGTTGTCAAATTTGTTCTATGAGCAGTTGGACATGGCCACGAAGGATCCGGATGCCAATGGAAAGCACCTTTTGCGGGATATTTTTCGATATGTAGAACAAAATATGCAGGGTTCATGCTCCATGCAGGAATTGGGATGTGCCTTGGGATACTCGCCCTCCTATCTATCTCGCTTTTTTTACACAAGCGTAGGGATGCCCTATACTGGTTATATTCGTAATATCAAGATCAGCCACGCATGCTACCTATTGCGCAATACACAAAATTCGGTTTCGGACATTGCACGACAATGCGGCTATGTGTCATCCACCAGTTTCAACCGTAATTTCAAGCAAATGACGGATTGTTCTCCCACAGAATATCGGAGTCGAAAATTTAAGAGCAAGAAAACTTGATGAAATAGATGGTCTTTGAGAAAAATTTCGACTTTGATTATTATATTTATTTTTTACAGGAAGGAAACAAACAAATGAAAACGAATTGTTCAATGACCAAACACCATACTTTTTTGAAATTTGTTGCAATACTTAACCTTTTGACTATGATAATTTCGCTATTTTCCTTGGTTCCTGTTTATGCGGATGCTGAGGAAGGTGAGACATCTGCAGATTTCATAATGACCGGTGAATACTTGAATGTCACCGCTGCCGATGTGATAGAAAAGGGAACCTTTGCATACGACGAATCACAGTTCATCCGAGGACCTGTACTTGTCGCCCCCAATACAGACGGAACGCCTATGTATGTGGGACAGTTCTTCAACCATTCAGGTAAGGGTGACAGCTATACCTTCACGGTGGATTTCGGCAACCATCAGGTGGATCGCCTCGGTTTTCTGTATGGCGGTGGTGGTTGCACCATGACGCTGGAGGTCTACAATGGAGATACATTGGTGGGCAGTCAGTCTGCCGGAGCTTCCGGGTTCATCAATGGTGAATCTTATAATAATGCTCCCGAGTGTATTCTCACCTTTAATACCCTTCTCACAGGTTTTTGTACGTTGACCATTGTTAACGCCGAGAACAATGCAGCATGGCCCGGAACCGACTATGGATATTTTGTGTTTTATCAAGAAGGAGCCGAAAAAGGCGGCTATCGCAAGCAGCAGTTGGCTTTGGAAAAAGAAAATGACAAGATCAATAATACTTGGGAGGATGTGAACTTTGAACCCAGTTGTACTTTTGAAGTAAAAGGGCGAGAAACCGTTGTCGGTGCAGCTGATATATTAAAGCAAGAGGATAGCGTGTATCGTAAGCCCACAATGTTCGATGCAGCCGGGCACGATGTTGCATCTAATACCGCAGAAGACGAAGCGTATGATGGCAAATTCTTTATTCATGCAGGCATGGGAGATCGCTTTTTCTTCTGCTTGGATCTGGGTAATTATGAGGCCGAAGCTATGGGCTTTTTGCAATACGGTGCATCGTTGACACCCACCGTTTTTGAACTGTATGCTGATGGTAAACTCCTTGGTACAGGAAGTGCAAACGGTGGTAATGGCTGGGAATTAGAAGATTACATGGATGCGACATACAACGAGATCATCTTTCCTGAAAGATTGCATGGAGTGGTTGAGATTGAGATTCGAATTATTTCTTCGTCTCCCTCTTGGCCGGCAAACAATATCGGTTACTTTACCTTCTATTCCAATAAAAACCAAAACGATGTAGGGGGTACATCTCCCGAGAGTGATTCGGTTACAGAACCAACAACCGAAGTCACAACTGATTCCGCGACCGAACTTATAACCGGAGTGGAAACTGATCCTGTAACTCACCCTGATGAAGAGACACAAGCGGATACTAATACCCTTATACCCGAGGATTCAGCAACGGCATCCGATACCTCTGAGGGTGAGACCGCATCGGGGTGTCGTGGGACGATTGCCGGGGCAGGAGGTATGATCACATTGTTTGTCTCTGTGTTGGCAGCTTTGACTCTGCGAAGAAAGAAGGAATCTTATGATGCGTAAAGCCACCGCCTTTTTCTTGGCGATTTTGATGATCGCACTGACGGCTTGTACGGGGAATACGAAGATGCCCGTAGAAAGCGGCGTGTCGGATTCCATGACTATCGGTGGTACTGACGACATGCTTGACACTACCCCCCCATCCGAAGAAACCGAAACGACCTATCCCACACCAAGCATGAACCCTGTGGAATTGGTCTTTACATACGAGGATCTGGATGATAACAACAGCTACACCTTCATTCTGGACGAGGAGCCGACATCCAATAGTTCCTTTGTGATGCGCGTGACCACACGGCGGGAGATGCGCATCCTGCTCAACGGCACAGAAATCGTTCTGTGCGATGCAGGCATATCCGATCGTTTTGAGGATCTGTCTGCCCATGTGTTTCTTTTAAAGAAGGGAGAGAACACCATTACCATACCAGAAAGTAGAGGTTCGAATATGAGTATCACCATGATCATTACACCAGCGGACTACTTTGATGATGCCACCATGATCGTAAACACCGACGGAGGCTATATCATGGAGGACGGTTTGTTCGGTGTCAATGCCGAAATCACCCGTAAGGGATATTTTGGAGGTCTTTCTGCCGAAATGTTGAATAACCGCAAGTTTCTTATGGGAGAAAGAGGTGTGGATGGTTGGACTTGTACGAAGGCAGAACGCATTACTGATCGTCCCCAAGAGAGCTTGTGTAACAGTAATTTTGTCGTTTTGAAGGATGGCGGTAGTATGAAGCAATGCTCCGATGTCATTGCCCTACAGGCAGGACGCGAGTATGAGGCAAAGGTCTGGGTTAAGGCTTACTCTACTACTGCTGAGATTACCTTCGGCGTATCGGGAATGGAGCAAAGCTTTACGGTGACCTCTGATGAATATCCTTATAAAGTGCTGACATTTACTTTTACAGGTAAGGATGTGGAAAATGGTACATTTTTGGTTACGGTGAATGGAGAGGCCGCTGTATACGAGGTTTCCCTCATGCCAACCGAAAACTTCTATGGAATGCGCATTGATGTGATTGAATCCCTCCGCGCATTAGCACCCACCTCTATTCGCTATCCAGGCGGTTGCTTTGCGGATCACTACGAGTGGCGAGAGTGCCTGAAGGCACCAGAATTCCGTACTCCTGTGGATGGAACGATCAAGAATTTCATGCTCCGCGACACTTACGGACAGGATCCTTTGGACATCGGTATCAACGAGTTCATGATGCTCTGCCGTGAGATTGGGGCAGAGCCCGAGTTCACCGTCAGTATTCTGCAATCCGATGGTGCTGATGCCCGCGACCTCATTGAATACTGCAATGGCTCGGCTGATACCGAGTTCGGTTCCATCCGTCAGTCCCTAGGCTACAATGCCTTCAACATCAAGACATGGTATGTGGGAAACGAGGTCTATTACTTTGGCGCGCAGTACCAGAACAACGGCGCGGCCGCGGCTATGCGCACCAGCGAGATTGTCAATGCCATGCGCACCGTGGATCCTGATATTGCTGTGATCCTTGGCGTTGTGGCGGATAACAATCTGCAAAAATGGAGCTTTGACTACATCGCCAATCTGACCTGTGACTACGAGCTGGTCTCCTATCACCGTTATAATGGTTCCGCTCCTAATGCCGAGCCTGACGGAAAGACTGCCTGCGACAATTTGGAAAGTTCCTTCCGGAACGATTCCGATGCAGGTCTGGAATTCTTCAAGAATCAGTTGTTCAAGGGTGTCTTCGACACAACCTGCATATGCGTGGATGAGTGGAACTTCTGCTGGGGTAGCGGCTCCAACAACGCTCTTCTGTTCTCTAATGCTTTAGAATTCCATTTCTTCGCTCGTACTTCCGAAAAGTACCATATTAGAGAGGCTCGCTTCTTTATGCCGATCAACGAAGGCATGATTACTGTAACCGGAACCGAAAGCAAGGTGGAAAGTTCAGGCGAGCTGTTCCGCTTAATGACCAATCATCGAGGCGGCAAGGTGATCGAGTGTACCTCTGAAGAGGAGGATCTGGATATTCTCTGTACACAACACGACGGATACCTGTTTGTATCCATTGTTAATCGCGGAGCGACGCCTTACCGATTGAATGTTGAAGGATATACAGCTTCCGATTGTACTGAGATTCGCGTGAATGAATTCAGTTTCTTCAGTAACGATTACGATATTCTGACGGGCGATGATGCCACGGTGGGTGGACATAGCGTGTTGTTTGTTCGTTTGACACCCATGGCTTGATATTTTATAGGGGTGCCAATTGATTCGCATTTTGCTATCTGATGTTTTAATTAATCGGCATCAAAATATTGAGCAATCCTACGAAATCAAGTCCTGCCGATATTTTCTCTTCTCCTGTCTTTTGTATGAGGAGAACCGCAGGTTGCTTTCCAAAGTGGAAACGCCGGAGGATTATGTTCCTTACGACTTGATCCGCGTCGAACCCGAAGCCGTTCCTGAAGGTTACCGCACGGAGTGGATTTACGGTTTTCCGCACGCACATTTATTACTCAAATAACCAAACAGTACACAAGAGTGTCGAG
>FR890491.1:6038-15492 GCA_000433415.1 Clostridium sp. CAG:448 | reverse complement strand
CGTTCTTGCCGTTCCGATTTATTTGTCTTTCAAATTGCCTTTGTCCCCGGGACCGTCACACTGGCAATGCCCGCGGCAGACACCGTCAGGAGCGCCTGACGCTCTCCCAAGCGGAACGCCTCCCGGAAAGAAAGCCCTATGCCGCAGAATCCGTGACGAAGCGGGTAGGTATCTCC
This sequence comes from Clostridium sp. CAG:448, assembly GCA_000433415.1. Lineage (GTDB taxonomy): Bacteria > Bacillota > Clostridia > Oscillospirales > CAG-272 > CAG-448. Next base: position 15,316 of record FR890491.1, on the reverse strand, counting down.
GTCAATAGTAAACAGAATCCGCCCGGTCATCCGGTTTCCTCGGTACAAAAGAACATGTTCTTTCCCGTCCACACGAACGACAAACTTCTGTTCCACCGTAATCGGCGTCTGCTTCATACTTATACCTCCTTGAGCTGATACTTATCACTGTATGATGCATAATACGCATTGAACCGACCGTTGTCTTTCTTAACGCCGGACAAATACTCGTGCATATCCAAGCTGTCATGCGTAATCTCGATCAGACAGCCTGCGATGTTGGAGCAGTGGTCGGATACACGGCTGAGCGTTGTCAGAAGATCCGACAGAACAAACCCGTGCTCGATGGTACACTCGCTCTTCTGCAAACGGTGAATGTGGTTGTGTTTAATAATCTCACGCAGCTTATCAATCACCTGTTCAAGCGGTTCCACACGCAGCGCGGCTTCCATATCGCCGTAGATCAGTGCCTGCGCGGTCAGATCGATAATCTCTGCGAGCGCCTGGGACATCACGCGGAACTCCTCCTGCGCACGCCCGGAAAAGGTCAGCTTTTTCTCCTGCATTTCCTGTGCAGATGCGGCAAGATTTACCGCATGGTCCGAAATACGCTCAACATCGCTGAGGACATGTAGCATCTTGGTGACCTCCGCCGCGTCCCGATCGGTCAGTTGGCAGGCGCTGAGCTGCACCAGATACGACCCCAGTTTATCCTCGTAAACGTCTACCTGCTGCTCCATTTTCCGGATCTCACTGACCTGCGACAAGTCCTGATCGCGCAGCACGCGCAACGCAATCTTGATGGATTCAAAGGACGTGGCAGCCATGGTTGTGCAGATATCGTTCGCACGCTGAACCGCCACACTGGGCGTTGCAAGCAGACGCTCATCCAGCATTTCCACTACTTCGTCCTGCTTTTTTCCGGATTCCCGGACAAAGAAAGTTGCAAGACGAACAAACAGATTCGGGAACCAGATCAGTGCCAACGTGGAAATCACCTTATAAATAATATCAATGATCGCCACGCCGAATGCGTCGGTGCTCGATGCCAGGAATTGCGACACGGCAGGCAAATTCAGAATGCCGCCCCGTAACAGATAATAGAACACCGTATACAGTCCGCCGAAAATCAGCGTGCTGATGATATTATAGGACAAATGAATGAACGCCGCACGCTTTGCGTTTTTATTGGCACCGATGGATGCCAGCATGGCACTGACGCAGGTACCAATGTTCTGCCCCATAATGATCGGGATGACCATGCCGTTGGCAATGCTGCCCGTAGCGGTCAATGCCTGCAAGATACCGATGGAGGCACCGGATGACTGGATTGCCGCCGTTACCACGATACCGACCAAAATTCCCATCAGCGGATTATGGAAGAGCGTCAGCACCTGCGTAAATGCAGGGACGTCCTTAAGTCCGCTGACCGAATCGGACATCATCTCCATGCCGAACATCAAAACGGCAAATCCCAACAAAAACAGCCCCAGATTGGTCTGCCGACTGCTCTTTTTTAAGAACACATACAAAATCACGCCGACCACCGCGAACCCCGCGGAGAGCAGTGTGACAACATCCAACGAAATACCGCCGCCCACGCTGGAAATGGACAGAAGCAACGGCGTCATTGCGGCGCCCATGTTGGCGCCGATAATAATACCGACCGCCTGATACAGCGTCATCAGACCGGAGTTTACGAATCCGACCACCATAACCGTGGTTGCGGAGGAAGACTGCACGATTGCCGTCACCGCAAATCCGAGCAAAAAGCCTTTGAAGGGATTGGAGGTCATTTTTCCGAGCAAAGAGCGCAACTGACCGCCCGCCAGGTGCTCCAAAGCGCCCGACATAATGTTCATTCCGAACAAAAACAGTGCCAGACCCCCGACCAACAGCAATACTTCATTGATTCCCATTTACATTTTTCCCGTTCCTTTTTTGTTGATGCGTCACCGGAAGGCGGAAAAGCCCCCCTCGGAAATTCACATCACAGCATCTGCCTGTGGCGCCAAACTTCGCTGTATACCATTATAATACAAACACAGCCGCTTGTCAAGAAATTTTTCCGTAAACTTCCGGTTTTCCTTATGCGCATCACACCAGTTGTCGCAATGCGTTTTTGTTGAGAACCGTAACCGTTCCCCTGCCAAGCCTGACATAGCCCTCCGCGGCAAAGCGCTTGAGCATGCGCGTCACAACCTCCCGGACCGTGCCGGTATACTTGGCAATCTGCTCCTGCGTCAGGGTCAGCACCGTACCGCCGGTTCTTGCGCACTCTTCCGTCAGAAAAGACGCGAGTCTGCGGTCATAGCCAAGAAACAGGATCTGCTGCATCGTCCACATGACATCGGAAAAGTGCGTCATGGCGGTACGCAGAACAAAATTTTCAAACTGCGCGTTGCTCTTCATCAACGCCGAGGTCACCTGCGCGGGCAGCATCCAAACATCCGTATCCGTTTCCGCCTCCACGCTGACCTCAAAAGTAATCTGCCGAATGACGCAAGCCGCGGCAAGCACGCAAAAATCGCCCTCCTCCAGGCGGATCAGCGTCACCTGCCTGCCCTCGTCGGACAGCATGGAAACACCGATACGACCGGTATCCACGCAAAACATGCCCAGACAGTTTCCGTCATGGCGGTGTATCATCTGCCCCCGCGCATAGTGCTGCAATTGCAGATTGCTGTCAAACAGTTGTTTCTCCTCATGGGTCAGTTGTTCATAAAATGGCATTTTCGGTTTCATTTATTATCTCCTCGTTCGTATTGATCCAGTCCCATTATACCACATTTCACAACATTTGCAAGCAAAAAAGCGAAAATGGTGCAAAAAAGCGGAATCGCATCCGCAGCGACTCCGCCTGTCGGGGTCCGAATCATCCGCCAAGATAAGCTTTGCGGATGGAATCGTCGGCAAGAAGCTCTTCGCCGGTCCCCGTTTTTGTCATATTACCGATCTCCAATACATACGCACGATCGGAAATCGCAAGTGCCTGTTTGGCATTCTGCTCCACAAGCAGTACCGTCGTCCCCATCCGGTTGATCTTTTTGATCATATCAAAAATGGTCTGCACATACAGCGGCGAAAGTCCCATGCTTGGTTCGTCCAAAAGGAGCAACGTCGGGTGCGACATCAGCGCACGGCTCATGGCGAGCATCTGCTGTTCTCCGCCGGACAGGGTGCCGGCAATCTGTTTGGAACGTTCCCTGAGCACCGGAAAATAGCCGTACATCTGCTCCATGGTTTCCTCGTTCTCCGTCTTATCCGGGCGTGTATAGGCGCCCATGCGCAGATTTTCGGCAACGGTCAGTTCCTGAAAAACGTGCCTGCCCTCCGGCACCTGCGCAATCCCCAGTGGTACCAGTTTGTGTGCCGGCAGATTGGTAATGTCCTTGCCGTCAAAGGTCACATGCCCCGCCGTTTTCGGAATCAGATTGCACAGCGCGTGCATGATCGTGGTTTTTCCCGCACCGTTAGCGCCGATCAGTGACACAATTTCTCCCTTTTGCACCTGAAAAGACACGCCTTTGATTGCGCGGATCAATCCATAGCTGACCTGCAGATCCTTCACTTCCAACAGTGCCATATCAACCTCCCAGATATGCCCGTACCACTTCCGGGTGATTGAGCGCCGCTTTGGTCTCCCCCTGCGCCAGTGTGGTACCGAAATTCAAAACCGTCACCCGGTCACAGATACCGGAAACGAGATTCATGTCATGTTCAATCAAAAGAACCGTCAGATCAAACCGATCGCGGATCAGCCGTATCGTCTGCTGCAACTCCGCCGTTTCCTGCGGATTCATACCAGCCGCCGGCTCATCCAGGAGCAGAAGCTTCGGATTTGTGGCAATCGCGCGGGCAATCTCCAATTTGCGCTGTTTGCCGTAGGGCAGATTGCACGCCAGGTTGTTGCGGTCATCCAGCAGTCCGAAAATATCCAAAATCTCCTTGCCGTGCTCCCGCATGTTTTTCTCAACCCTGAAATGGCGGGGCAGCCGGAACAGACTCTCAAACAGCGTGCACCGGTATTCCGGGCGGTTCGCGAGTCCGACCATGATATTACGAACGACGGACATGTTGTTGAACAGTCGGATATTCTGGAACGTCCGTGCGATTCCCTGGTGATTGATCGCCTCCTGCCCCAATCCCTTCAGCGACTTCCCGTCCAGGAAGAAATCGCCTTCCGTCGGCGTATACACCCCGGTCAACAGGTTAAAAACCGTGGTTTTTCCCGCGCCGTTCGGTCCGATCAGACCGTAAATCTCGCCCTTTCTGATTCCTAAATTTACATCCTGTACCGCTTTCAGACCGCCAAAGGAGATTCCGAGATGCTCAGTGCGCAACACATATTCTGTTTCCGCCATTTACTTGTCCTCCTTTGATCTGTCCGGTTTATCCGGCGTAAATTCATCGCCCGGCTTGAGATCGACCGACAGAATCTCATCCATTTTGATCTTTGTCGGAATTTCCGACCATTCCGCCGCGTCCTCCTTGATTACCGACGGGTCATGCCGCCGCAGCCTGCCAAAGAGGCGACGGATGCTGTATTTTTCCCTGAAATTTTTGAGCGCCGGCGCGTTATTGTAAATCACGATGGCAATCAGAATCAGGGCATAAATCAAATCCTTGAGCACCGCGGCATCCCCGGTCAGGACAGTGCGCAACTTGTAATTCAAATAGGTAATGAGTGTTGCGGAAATCAAAGAACCTGTCAGGTTCCCCATACCGCCCAAAACGACCATCACCAAAATTTCAATAGAATAGTTATATCCGAACTTCGGTGCCTGTACCGTCGACTGTGTATAACTGAACAGTACGCCGGCAATTCCCGCAAAGAATGCGGATACAATGAATGCCACAAGTTTGTATTTTGTGACATTGACTCCCGTTGCCTTCGCGGCAATTTCATTGTCGCGAATTGCGGTAATCGCTCTGCCGTGTTTACTGCGCATCAGATCCTGAATGGCAAACAGCGCGGCAAGCACAACAACAAAGCAGATAATAAAGAAGGAATTTTTATCATAGCGTGGCGTTGCCAGTCCGAGATTTCCCCCGAACCAGTCTTCCGGCGCCTGCTGAAAGAACACCTTGACGATTTCCCCAAACGCAAGCGTCACAATTGCCAGATAGTCCCCCTTCAGCCGCAATGCGGGCAAACCGATCAGAAACCCGAAAAACGCCGCACATATACCGCCAACCAAAAGAGAGATCAGAAGCGTCGGCACCCCATTTCCCAGCCCTTTGGCGAGAAGTACCGAGACTTTACCTCCAAGGTAAGCGCCAACACACATAAACCCTGCATGCCCCAGACTCAGTTCGCCCAAAAAGCCGACCACCAAACTGAGGGAAACCGCCAGAATCATGCTGATGGCAATATTCTCAAGCACAATCTGCGTGGAAGATTTCAGACTGCCGGTCATTTGGAGAACGGCAAACAAAATCAATGCCGCACCTACACCGACATAGTTGATATAATACTTCCATTTCATCTTTTTCATCCGCATGACAAACGCACCCATCAGACCTTCTCCCTTCTTTTCTTTCCCAGAATGCCTGTCGGTCTGACAAGCAGGATGACAATCAACAGAGAGAACTCAATTGCGTCCTTGTACGGTGCAACCACCGGAATGGAATCACAGATACTCTCCACAAGACCCAATACAAGCGACCCCAGCATTGCGCCCGGAATGGAACCGATTCCGCCGATTACCGCCGCAGTGAATGCCTTGATACCGGGCATCGCGCCGAAGGTGTTGGTTAGATAGGGGGACTGCAACAGATAAAAGAGCCCTGCAAGCGCCGCAAGCGAGGAACCGATCGCAAATGTAACAGTAATGATACTGTTGACATTGATTCCCATCAGCTTTGCCGCGTCCCGGTCCTCCGAAACCGCAATCATGGCACGTCCGATCCGGGTATATTTCACAAACACACTCAGAATCACCATCACAACCACGGAAGTAATCAGCGTCACCAGTGTGGAAACCTTCAACGTCAATGCGCCGATGCTGACTGTTCCGAGATTGGGCACCGCAACATACTTGGGGGCGGAACCGAAACAGATCTGTGCAATGCTCTGCAACAAATAACTGACACCGATTGCCGTAATCAGCACCGCCAAAGGCGATGCGCCGCGCAACGGCTTATACGCGACCTTTTCCACCGTTACGCCCAGAAGAACGCAGATGACAACCGAAGCGACAATCGCGGCTAAAAACACCCATGGCGAACCGCTCATGGCACAGAACACGCACAGCACATAACCACCCACCATGATAATATCACCGTGGGCAAAATTCAACAGCTTCGCAATGCCGTACACCATGGTATAACCCAATGCGATCATCGCATAGATCACACCCACATTCAAGCCGCTGATCAGCGTTTCAATAATCTTCATGATCTTCTTTCCTTTACTTTAGTCTGGCACGTGCCGTTGCATCGCGACGGCACGTGCAATGGAAGAAAACGGTACTGTCAGTCCTTATCCGCTTCCTTTACCACATACTTGATGGCATCCTTGTTGACAAATCCGTCCTTGTCCCAGGTGATCTTATCGCCCGTAACGCCGGAGAAAGTGAAGCCTCCCTGGAAAATACCCTTGAGCGCCTCGCAGTAATCGGAGGCGGAAGAGGTCACGCTGACCTTGTTCCCTGCCTGCTTGAGTGCTTCATACAGCGCATAGGCGCAGTCATAAGCGGACGCACCGAACTGGTTCAGCGTATCGGAACCGTACTTTTCGGTGTATTTTTTGATAAACTCGGCAGCCTTTCCGTCCGTCGCCTTGGAATTGAAGTGAGAAAGGAAGGAAATCTCCTGCGGGATATCGTTAATGTTGAAGTTCTGAACACTGGTGTCAATTCCGTCCAATCCGTCACAGCCGTAATAAACGGCATCCTTGGCGATCACGTTTTTCGCCTCAGTCATAAACTGTGCGGCAGGTGCGGAATAAATGGGCATAAAGACGAACTTACAATCCTTCAGCGTATTAATCTGTGCGGAGAAGGATGCCACGCTGTCACCGGAGAAGCTTGCCTCAACGACCTGAACGGAGGAGTCCAGTGCGTCGATAAATGTCTTGCGGATGCCGGTGGAGTACGGATCGTCGGAGCGGTACAGCATACCGATGGTCTGACCCTTATAGTGATCGTTGATATACTTTGCGGCAGCAGTCCCCTGTCTTGCATCCGCAAAGCACATCTGATATGCGTTGTCATATTCAACAACAGCATCTGCGGAAGCAGAGGGCGTCATGAAGAACAGATTGTTCTCCTTGGAAAGCGTTTTGAATTCCATGCAGGGTGCGGTCGTCACGCAGGCAAGTGAAATCTGCATGCCTGCCTCATACATGGTCGTGTAGTTTGTGCTGACAAGCTCGGATTTATGCTGGTCATCCATCATTACGAATTTGAATTTGACGCCGTTCAACCCGCCGGCTTCATTGATCTCGTCAAAAGCCATCTGCGCCGCGTTTTTCACCGCAATACCGTAGGATGCCGCTCCGCCGGTCAGTGGTCCCGAGGCACCGACATAGATTTCGGTATTCCCGGAAGCATAATTATCGTTTTTTTTCTCACAGGATGCAAAACATGCAACCACCATCAATGCGGCGAGCACAACCGCAAACAACTTCGCCCAATGTTTCATTTTCTCTTACCTCTCATATCGTTTGATTTTTATTGACAGCACGTACCGCGCGATACGCACAGTAATAACGGAAATAAAAAACCGACTTTCCTTTCCAGGTAAAGCCGGTATCTGATTTGACTTTCTTATGCAACTCTGCACTCTGTCATCGATTCAGCCGTACCCGTATGTATTTGTTTTCTAATCCCCAGAATGACTACATCGCCCAGCAGGACAACCGGAATCAGTACCAGAGCCAGAATCAAAGACAGGAGTACCCCTGCAAGAATAATAGCAGATACAAAGAAAGACACCGCAAAAGCAGTGTCTTCAGCAAAATAGACATTCATCGCAGACGCACATTCCTCACGCGCAGAAAAAGCCGCCTCTGTGCACGGTGTTGTCATATAAGATTGCTCGGTTCCGTGTGCAAAATGTCTGTTCATCATCTTTGGCGACTCCTTTCCGCAATTTTCGTGCATCGAAATTTCTTTCGTATACAACCTTGCATCTGATGCAAATATTTTATCACATCATTTTGCATCTGTCAATCCCTATACTTCATAAAATCGCATATATAATTACGTTGTTTTTGTGTTATATAAACAAATCCGAACGAGACTCACGCCGCGTCCGGATTTTCGGTTGCATAAAAGGAGCCTCAATCTTGCAAAACAGGTTGTTCTGTCGTAGCGGTACGCATGATTTTCCTCTTGCAGAAAAAGAACATCGCAAAATGTACTGCCGCCGTCAGGAACCAGGAAATGGGATAGGAAAGGTACAGAACCCGAATGTCGTCCGGGAAAGACGGGCAGACCGTGTAAATCCAGACAATGCGGAATACACAGGAACCGAGCAGGGACACGATCATCGGCGTAACCGACTTCCCGATTCCGCGCATCAACCCGCACCCGACGTCCATAAGTCCACACAGGAAGTAGGTAGTACAGATGATCCACATCCGTCGCATGCCCGCTTCAACAACCGCCTCGGTCTTATCCTTAGAGAACAAACTGACCAACGGCTCGCCGAACAGGACTGCCAGCCAACCGAGCGTCAGTCCCACAACCGTCACGGTCAAAACACAGCAAAGCGCAATTCTGCCGATCCGCTCGTATTTGCGCGCGCCCATATTCTGCCCGACAAAGGTTACCGCCGCCTGATACAGCGCGTTCATGGAAATGTAGACAAACCCCTCCACACTGGATGCCGCCGTGTTGCCGCCTATGACCACGGTTCCGTAGCCGTTGACCGTGGACTGGATCAACACATTGGAAAGCGAAAACAGGCACCCCTGCAAACCGGCAGGCAGACCGATCCGCATAATCCGCGCAAGCTGACTCCAAACAATCCGCATTCGCGCAAATGTAAGCCGCAGGCATCCCGTCAGCCTGCACATATGGATGGCAACCGCAATTGCAGCCACATACTGCGACGCCGCCGCCGCAATACCGACGCTCAAAGCACCGTTTCCCTCTCCCAAGGAGCACACCAAAACAATATTCAGCACAACATTGACACTGCCGGAGATGACCAAAAAAAGGAGCGGATGTTTGGTGTCCCCCGCAGAACGGAGAATCGATGCGGTATAATTGTAAAACATACACGCCGGCATTCCGATAAAATAAGCCTGCATGTACTGGACCGCTTCGCGCAGAACGCCGTCATCCGTC
>FR890491.1:4965-5967 GCA_000433415.1 Clostridium sp. CAG:448 | reverse complement strand
CGCCGACCGCAACACCTGTGATCAACGAAGTCAGAACCGACGTATGCAGAACCTCTTCCACACTTTTATGATTTTTAGCTCCCAGATCGTTGGCAGCCGCGACTCCCGCGCCGACCGACAATCCCATAAACAGGTTTACCAGCAAATTGATCAGTGCGCCGCAGCCGCCCACAGCCGCCAACGCCGTCTCTCCTGCCAGTCTTCCCGCCACAATGGTATCCGAAACGTTGAACAGAAGCTGCAAAACGCCCGTTGCCATCAGCGGCAAAGAAAATGCCAATATCTTACCCAGAAGCGGACCGCTGGTCATATCGACCGACTCGGCTTTCCCCTTCTTGCGCTGTTTGATTTCCGTTTGATTCATATTTTTCCCTCCGGTATTGTTCGCCGCTATTATACACCCAATGCACCTGTGTGTCAAGCCCTTCATGCGCCGAAATCTGACAGCTTTTTCCCCCGCAATCCGGCAAAATAGCCGTGTTCCTCACAAGTGTGCCCCCTTTCCGCAGGCACCTGCCTGTTTCCGGCGCCTCTGCACCTCCCTGAAATTGCCTGCATATTAAAGGCGTCACAACCTTGCCGACCGTGACGCCTTTTCGTTTTATTCCTTCACCGTGATAGCCTTTGCCCATGTCAGGCACTGATTCTGCTCTTTTTCTCCCGTAGAATCATCCCGCACAAACTGTACCAGCCACAATGCCTGATCTGTCTTGTACAAAAAGACCGACCAATCATAAGTATGCCCATCCGCATCGGAACGATAGGTAAAACCGTCCGGTCCGTCCCATTCCAACACCTGAATTTCAAAACCGGTGGCATCGCGTATATTCTGTACGTAATCCGCAACAGTTTGTTTTTTGAGTGCCGGATATGCGTCATAGGAGAACCGCTCAACGACAACACCGATGTGTTTGCTTCCGAAGTACGCATCACAGCTTCCTTTCTTGCGATAAGATTCGGTCTGATCGGAAAATCCGCCGTTCAGAGTCAGCGTCATTGCCC
>FR890491.1:1426-4937 GCA_000433415.1 Clostridium sp. CAG:448 | reverse complement strand
ACGCGCCGTGTACCGTTTCACCGCAGGGATTCCCAACCCCACTGCCAATCCGATCAACACACAAACCGCAATATAAATCCAACCGAACCGTTTTCTTCTTTTCCGCAGCTGACCGGCGCCCTCGCTCTGGTTGTTGTCAAACCGGAACGGATTTCCGGAAGCAGGCGAATAGATATTCTGTCCCGTCAGGGTCATATCGTACTCCCCGGCAGGCACCTCATACAGCTCGGCGTACATCCCCCTTGCCAGCGCCTTACTGGAAACATACACGCGCACTGCCTCATTCCCGATCGGGAAGACCAGTGAACCGCCGTTTGCCAACGCTCCTACTTTGCGGCACCGGACCCCATTGATATCGATGTCCCCCGCCTCGGCATCCTCCAGATAGACATACATCTTTGCCAGACTTGCAACAAACCGTTTTCTCCGTTCAATTGTCAGATTTCTCATTTCTGCGCTCCTTTTTCAGATGGTATTAACAGCTTTGGCTTTTCCACATATATGATCCGTTTTTATTATAGCATACCGCACAATCGTTGTCAACCAAAAAATTGAATATATGTCAACCCCGCCATAAAATTGTCAAATCAGCCTCCAAACCCTTGACAGCTCCCCTGCTTTGTACTATACTGTCATTCGCAGAAAGTTGTAAGTACAACATGTTTGTTGTATCTACAATCAACAGAAAGAAGGAACAAACGACACATGGAAAATCCTGCGAGAAAAATAACCAAAATTGCCCGTGAGGCGGAGCATCTTGTTCTGCTCGCCATGCGCGGGGACGGCATTGGCACTGCGGAAATTGACTGTATTCACGCGGTGCGGCACAACCCGGGTATCACGCAAACCGAACTTGCCGCCGCTCTTCACACCGATAAGCCTGCCATCGCGCGCAGAACGGCAAACCTGGAACGAAAAGGCTATTTGCGCCGTGAACCAAACCCGGAAGACGGTCGCAGTCAGCTTCTCTACGCAACCGAGACGGCAGAGGGACTGCGCAATGCCAAAGCGGAGGCGGAAAGTGCATTTTACGATTATCTGACGGAGGGTTTGGACGAAGAAACACGCGCACTGTTTCTGTCCGCACTCGACCTTCTCTACCGCCGTTCCAAAGAGGAGAGCCGCGCCGGATTTCCGCATTTGTTGCCGCTGACAGAGAAGAAAAAAGATGAAACGAAACAGTAAAGCCGCACGCACCCCTGACCGGATCGGCACCTATTTCCGCACAGAGTGGCTGACATTGACCTTTGTAACGCTCTCCGGTCTTGTCTATAACTTCGGATTGCTTGCCGGTCCTTGGTTTGAGGGCAAGCTTGCCCAGTGTCTTACCGATATTCTGGGCAAAAAGAGCAACGCAGATGCCATGGCGGTGCTTGTATGCGCATATATCGCCGTTACATTGGTCGTACAGGCGGCACGGTTTATCAAGCGTTTCTATGTCCGCCGGTTCAGCAACAGCATCAACCGCCGCATGAAGGGCGTTCTTTACGCCAACCTGCTCCGGCAAAGCAGGGCGGATCTGGAACGCGACGGCGCGGGAGAGTTGATGACAAAAGCAATCTCCGATGTGGATGACTGCGCGGAAGGCATGCGAAAATTCACCACCGAAATATTCGATACCGGCGTTGCACTCCTCGGCTATATGGGCATGCTGTTCTTCTATGACTGGCGCCTGGCACTTCTCTGCCTGCTCTTTCCTCCCGTCTCCTACATCTGTGCACAACGGATGAAAAAATCGGTACAGCGAGCAGGATCAGCATATAAAAAAGCGGCTTCCAACCTCAGCACCGCTACACTCGACCGCGCCCAAAATGCGGTTACCTACCGCATCTACGGGTGCGAAACCGTGCAGGAAAAGCAATACGAAAAATCGCTGGACGTATACGAACAGACCGCCGTCCGCGCGAATGTATGGCAATCCGCACTGCCGCCGCTCTACCTCGCAATATCCAATCTGAGTGTGCTGTTCATTTTGTGGTTCGGCGCGCGCAACGTCCTCGGAACCGGCTGGAGCACCTGGGACATCGCGGCATTCACGACCTTTTTGTCCTGCTTTGTCAAACTGTCTGTCAAATTCTCCAAGGCGGCAAAGCTGTTCAATGCAGTACAGAAGGCGCAGGTCTCCTGGAAACGAATCAAGCCGCTGATGAAAACGCCGGAGACGTTGGAGCCATTGCGGATTCCGGCTCCCGCCAGGGTCACGGTCAGGGATCTTTCCTTTGCCTACCCGGGCACAAAGCCGATATTCTCCGGGCTGTCCTTTGACGCCAGCCCCGGTGACATCATCGGCATCACCGGTCCGGTCGCCTGCGGAAAATCCACCCTGGGGCGCGTGTTTCTTTGTGAAGAACCGTATACCGGATCCATCCGGTTCGGCGAAAAAGAGCTCTCCGGTCTGTCTGCTCGCGAAATCTGCGCAATTTTCGGATACCTCGGACATGACCCGGAGCTTTGGAGCGACACCGTGCGCAATAACGTTCTCTGCGGCGACATGGGAGATGCGAATACCTGTCTTGCCGCTACTGCGCTGGACCGGGAGGTGCTTGCCATGGAACAGGGTGAGGAAACCGTCATCGGCAGCAGCGGTGTCCGGCTGTCGGGCGGGCAGGCACAACGCCTTGCCCTCGCCAGAACCCTTGCCCATCCCCGCCCCGTCTTCATTTTGGACGACCCGTTTTCCGCATTGGACCGGAAAACAGAGGACACGGTTTTTGCCAACCTGCAGAAAAAAACGGGCGGGAGCATCGTTTTCCTGATCTCCCACCGGTTGTACCATTTCCCGCAAATGCGAAAAATCATATTCATGGAAAACGGGAAAGTGACCGTCGGCACCCATGAAGAGCTGCTGCATACACTTCCCGCATATCGCTTGCTTTACGAAAGTCAGACAGGAGGCTCCGACCATGAAACATAAACACAGCGCGGATGTATTTTCTGCCGTTCGCAGAGCAATCCGCAATCATAAGATTCTCACCGTTTGCACCATCCTGTGTGTGGCAGCATCGGTATTGGCATCCCTGATTTCCCCGCTTCTGCTTGCCGACATCATCGACAACCTGACCGGCGGCATCCCGCTCGTATTCACCGCCGTTCTGCTCTATTTCGGTTCCCTTGCGTTGGAAAGCATTTTTTCCTCCGCGCAGGAAACGCTCCTTGTCCTGTTGGGCCAGAAAATGACACATGCCCTCCGCTCCGAAATGTCCGAAAAAATGACCCGCCTGCCCGCCGAAACCCTGGTTGGGCAAAACCCGGGAGAGGTCGCGGCGTGTTTTTCGGGCGATGTGGACACCTTGGAAGCACTGTTCACATCGGGCATCATCAGCATGGTTGCGGATGCCTGCCGCATTCTCTCCGTTTTGGCGGTGATCGCCGTCAAAAATACCGGACTGGCACTCCTTCTGCTTCTGATTCTGCCGCTCCTGGTCGTCTTTACCCGGCATGTGCAGAAAAAAATGCTTGCCGCACAGTTGGACAACCGCCGCGCGGTTGCCGCCGTTTCCGGGCAGGTGCA
>FR890491.1:556-1414 GCA_000433415.1 Clostridium sp. CAG:448 | reverse complement strand
TCAGGTGCCGGAAACCCTGCATAACATCCGCACCATTCACACGCTCGGATTGGAACGGTACATGGAAGACCGATACGACCGGCGCATCGGCGAAAGTTACGCCGCCGTGGAAAGAACCAATTTTTATGACGCACTCTATTCCCCCGTCGTACTGATTCTGAATGCCGTCGTTGTCGGCACCGTCATGTTGCTTTCCGCGTCCGGCGAAGCAGAGATTATTTCCCTGTTCGGCATGTCCGTCGGTACGTCCGTCGCCGTCATCAACTATATCTCCCGCATTTTCACCCCGATCGAAAGCCTCGGAATGGAGATTCAGACCATTCAGTCGGCAATGGCAGGCGTAAAAAGGATCAATGCATTTCTCGCCCAACCGGAACGTACCCTGCCGACAGCGCAAACAGACACCGCCCGCGGCGAGGTCGTACTCTCGCACATCACCTTCGGTTATACCGATGTCCCCGTACTGCGCGATCTGTCCTTCAGTGTCCGTGCGGGAGAACAGGTCACGCTGGTCGGCAGAACCGGTGCGGGAAAAAGCACGGTTTTCCGCCTTTTGCTCGGACTGTACAAGCCGCAAAAGGGGTCCCTGACCATTGGCGGCGTAGACGTGTCGGCAATTACCGACCGCGACAGGCGCATGTGCATCGGCTGTGTTGAACAGCACTTTTCCGCTGTTCCCGGCACCGTGCTTGACCAGATTACACTCCGGGATCCCCGTATCACACAACAGATGGCAGAAAAGGCGGCACAGCTTGCCGGCATTGACGACGCAATCCGCGCGCTCCCCACCGGTTATGAAACCGTCTGCACACCGGAAATGTTTTCCCAGGGGGAGTGGCAGCCGCTCTTCCTTCGCCA
>FR890491.1:0-530 GCA_000433415.1 Clostridium sp. CAG:448 | reverse complement strand
CGCCGCTGACCCCGCGGTGCTTTTACTGGATGAAATTACAGCGAATCTGGATGCGGAAACGGAAGCACGGGTTTTGGAAGCGCTCCGCCGCGCGTCAACCGGACGCACCGTACTCTCCATTTCCCACCGTATTTACGAAAATCTCGGCGGCAGAACCGTCGAGATCAAAGCATCCGAAGAACCGGATTCAAAATAGCGTCGACCTCCGGATTCCGGCCGTGCTCCCGGATCAGAGCACGGTCAGAATACCGGCACTCAACGCCGCAACCGCGGCAAACATCGGGATTCCCCGCACAAAGGGACCGAGATGTTTGGCAGGATCCCGGTAATATTCCTTCTCCGGCAAAAACGAAAAGCGGATCCGTTTACTGTTGCGCCACCAAAGCAGATCAATCACCAGCAAATCAAACAGCCCCAGCCCCTCACCAAGCGCAAGGAAGTACAGAAAGGTCGGCAGATAGCCGTTCAATTCCAGTACATTTCTAAGACAGAATCCCAGAACGGAATTCACACAGCGCCAGTTTCCTTAT
>FR890490.1:25873-31952 GCA_000433415.1 Clostridium sp. CAG:448 | reverse complement strand
TGCGGCAGTTTTTGCCGGGGAGACGGTTCCGGGATGCCGACCGTTGTACAGGGGAGCGCGTGGTGGTTCAATGACAACATTGACGGGATGCGTGCACAGCTTGCATCCTATGCCAATCTTGCCGCGCTGGGAGAATTTCCGGGCATGCTGACCGACTCCCGATCCTTTTTGTCCTATCCGCGGCACGCATACTTCCGCCGTATTTTCTGCGGTTTTTTGGGGCGCCTGGTAGAGGAGGGGCAGTACCCGGATCACCATGCAACGTTGGAACGGCTGGTGCGGCGCGTCTGCTTTGAAAATACGAACCGTCTGTTTGGCTTCGGATTGGAAAGCACCGGAAAATAACCGATATATGCGGTGCAATGCGCACGTAAAAGGGGGGCTTGTCGGCTCCCCTTTTTGCTGTCACGTTTTTCCGTCTTCGACATATCCTGACAACAGGGGAGAGAGGAGATGAGAAGATGAGAAGGGAAAGAAGGCAGTCAACGGCCGGCGGGAGCGGTGTGTGCTGTGCGTTGCTCGGATCCATGACGCAGGCACTGCGAGCGCAGTCGGTTCTTCACAATGCATCGGTGTGTGTCCATATCGTCAAGGTTAATGATGCCCCGGGAATCCGCGGATGCATTTACGGGATCACTTACCCCTGCAGTGATGAAAATCAATTGCGCAGTGTGCTGACACAGGAGCACGTTGCGGTCAGACAATATGCGGGAGGATGGGATGGATAGAGAGAAGGAAATGCAGTCGTGGTGCTATCTGGATAACGCCGCAATGACGTGGCCGAAACCGTTGCGCGTGCGGCAGGCAGTGGCAGATGCCATGGTGTCCGGCGGCGGAAATCCGGGGCGCGGCGCGCATAAGCTGTCCATGAAGGCGTCCGTCCTGGTTTACCGTGCACGGGAAGCGGTTGCCGCCATGTTCGGCGCTTCGCCCGAACAGGTTGTTTTTTTGCAGAATACGACCTATGCACTGAATACGGCAATCAAGGGCCTTTTGCACCCGGGCGACCATGTGCTGTGTTCTGACCTGGAGCATAATGCGGTTCTGCGGCCGCTTGAAAAACGCATGCGGGAAGGACAGGGGGACTATACGGTTTTTCCGTCCTTTGCATGCGAACGCGGGCAGACGCCGGAGAAAATATGTGCGGCTCTTGAGGCGCGGATCCTGCCGCAGACGCGTATGGTGGTGTGCACGCATGCCTCCAATATCTGCTCGGCACAGATGCCGCTTGCCGAAATCGGCGCCCTGTGCAAAAAGCGGGGGCTTTTGTTTGTCGTGGATGCCGCACAGTCCGCCGGCATTCTGCCAATCGACATGAAGCGTATGCAGATCGATGCGCTGTGTATGCCGGGGCACAAAGGACTGTACGGTCCGGCAGCCTCCGGCATACTGGTCCTTCGAGACGGACTGTGCCCGCGGACGCTGGTGGAGGGAGGCAACGGGGTGGCTTCCATGGAACCGACCATGCCGGATACGTTGCCGGAAGCCCTGGAATCCGGAACACTGCCTGTCGGCGCCATTGCGGGGCTGTGCGAGGGAATCGCGTGCGTGCGGGAACTCGGTATCGAGGAAATCGGACGTCACGAACGCCGCCTGTCGCGTGCGATGACCGAGCGGCTTTGCGGTATCCGCGGGGTTACGGTATATCTGCCATGGAAAAGCGGGGCGGTGGTTCTGTTCAATGCGGACGGAATCCCGTGCGAAGCGGTTGCAGCCGCACTGGACAGAGAAGGGATTTTTGTACGTGCCGGGTATCATTGCAGTGCACTGGGGCATCAGACGCTGGGAACTGCGCAGACCGGAGCCGTGCGGGCAAGCTTCGGTATTTTCAATCAGATGCGGGATGTGGAGCGCCTGACCGATGCGGTCCGTGCGCTTGTCCGCAACGGATAGGGGAAGGACACAAAAAAGCAGAGGGAGTATGTGATACGCGCATTTCTCTCTCTGCTTCTATGCTTTTTGAATCAGGACAGGCGGGGTCAGTTTTGCGGGGCGTCGGTTTCCCAATCGTAGGCGGTGAGATTTCCCTGTGCGCAAAGTCCCACAAAGTCGGATTGGCGCAACACCTCATAGACCGCGATGGCAACCGAATTGGACAAATTCAGGGAGCGCAGGTGATTGCGCATGGGGATGCGGACGCATTGCTCCTTATGCGCCAGCAAAAGGTCCTCCGGCAGCCCCCGGGTTTCTTTTCCGAACATCAGAAAGACGTTCTCCGGGTAGCGGATATCGGTATATCTGTTGGGCGCTTTGGTGGAAAAATAAAAGACGGACGCCTCCGGGTGCCGGGCGAAAAAGTCCGGAAGGGAGTCGTAATAAGTGATATCCAGCTTGTCCCAATAGTCCAGCCCGGCGCGTTTCAGCTTGGCACTGTCAATGGCAAATCCCAAAGGGCGGATCAGGTGCAGGGAGGCGCCGGTTGCCGCGCAGGTGCGGGCGATATTGCCGGTATTTTGCGGAATTTCCGGTTCGTGCAGTACGATATTGATGTGTGACATCGCAGCGTATACCTTCTTTGCTTGTTTTTTACCATTATAATACAATCCGGAAAAAATTGCAAGTAAGTACGGAAAGTTTACAAAAAAGCAATGGTAATCTGCGGATGAAAGTAGTATAATAAAAAAGATAATGCATAAGTGTACCTATTTCCGCTCCGGAGTCGGACGGAGATGGGGATTTACCGAAATCAGAGAGAACAATCGGAGGACGTAAAATGAGTCTTTTTACCAAAATGTTCGGGACACATAGCCAGCGGGAGCTGCGCAAGACGGAAAAGATCGCGCGTAAAATCGAGGCGCTTGCGGATACTTACCGCGCCATGAGCGATGACGAGTTGCGCGGCATGACTGCGGTTTTGAAGAACCGGCTTGCCGCGGGAGAAACGTTGGATGATATTTTGCCGGATGCCTTTGCGACCGTCAGGGAGGCTGATGACCGCATCCTGGGCAAGCGCCCGTTCCATGTCCAGCTGTTGGGCGGTATTATTCTGCATCAGGGAAAAATCGCCGAAATGAAAACCGGTGAAGGAAAAACGCTGGTTGCCACAATGCCTGCCTACCTGAATGCCCTGACCGGCAGAGGTGTGCATATTGTAACGGTCAATGATTACCTTGCACGCCGTGACAGTGAGGAAATGGGCAGAGTCTACGGCTTCCTTGGTCTGAAAACGGGACTGGTCGTGCACGGACTGGAACAGGATGAAAAGCAGGAGGCGTATGCCGCGGATATTACTTACGGTACCAACAACGAGTTCGGATTTGACTATCTGCGCGATAACATGGTTGTGTACAAGGAACGCATGGTGCAGCGCGGGCATGTGTTCACCATCGTGGACGAGGTGGACTCCATCCTGATCGATGAGGCGCGTACACCGCTGATTATTTCCGGTGCGGGGGACAAGCCGACGGATTTGTATGAGCGTGCCAACGCCTTGGTGCGCGGCATGAAGAAGTATGTCGTCAAGGAATTGGACGACAAACAGGACAGCGATGAAATGGTTGCCGATATGGACGTCGATTACATTGTCGACGAAAAGGCGAATACCGCAACGCTGACCCAAAACGGTATCGAAAAAGCGGAACGCTTCTTCGGCATCGAAAACTATGCGGATGAAGAGAACGCAACCATCGTTCATCACGTCAGCCAGGCGATCAAGGCATGGGGCTGTATGCATCGGGACGACGACTATGTGGTCAACGAAAACGGCGTCGTGATTGTGGATGCCTTCACGGGACGTCTGATGCCCGGAAGACGGTATTCCGACGGCTTGCACCAGGCAATCGAGGCAAAAGAGGGCGTGAAGGTCGAAACGGAAAACCAGACGCTTGCCACAATTACCTTCCAGAATTATTTCCGTATGTACGAAAAGCTCGCCGGTATGACCGGTACGGCGCTGACCGAGCGGGATGAATTCCTTGAAATCTACGGACTGGATGTTATTGAAATTCCGACCAACCGTCCCATGATCCGTGTCGACCGCCCGGATGCCATTTATAAGTCTGTCAATGCCAAATACAAGGCGATCATCAATCAGATCCGGGAGTGCCACGAAAAAGGACAGCCGGTTCTGGTGGGTACGATTTCCATTGAAAAATCCGAGGCGCTGTCCGCTTTGCTCAAAAAAGAGGGAATCCCGCATACCGTTCTGAACGCAAAGGTGCATGAAAAGGAAGCCATGATTGTCGCGCAGGCGGGACAGTACGGTGCCGTAACCATTTCTACCAACATGGCAGGACGCGGAACCGATATTATGCTGGGCGGTAACGCAGAGTACCTTGCAAAGGAAGAAATGCGCCGCAGAGGAATCGAAGAAAGACTCATTGTCGAGGCAAACGGCACGTCCCGCACGGAGGATGAGGAAATCCTGGAAGCGCGCCGCGTGTTCGGTGACCTTTACGAGCACTATAAGGAGGAGATTGTTCCCGAGGCGGAAAAGGTGCGTGCGGCAGGCGGACTCTTTATTCTGGGGACCGAACGGCACGAAAGCCGCCGGATTGACAACCAGCTGCGCGGACGTTCCGGACGTCAGGGAGACCCCGGTGAATCCCGATTCTTCCTTTCTTTGGAAGACGATCTGATGCGTCTGTTCGGCTCCGAGCGGATCATCAACATGGTCAGCTCCCGGATGGATGATGACATGGCAATCGATATGCGGATGATTTCCAATGCCATCGAGCGTGCACAGCGGCAGATTGAGGGACAAAACTTCAAACGCCGGAAGTACGTGCTTGCATATGACGACGTGATGAATCAGCAGCGCAACATCATATACAAACAGCGTATGGAAGTGCTCAACGGGGAGGATGTTTCGCCTTCCATCCTGAAAATGGTGGAAAGCGCTGTCAGCGAAGCGGTTGCAATCAACACAACCGAGGAAAATCCTGCCGATTGGAATTATGAAGGGCTCCGTTCTCAGCTTTTCTTCATCTGCACCGAAGACGATCTGAACTTCACGGACGACGAGAAAAAGCACATGAAGCGGGATCGCCTGGAAGAGATTCTGCTGGAGAAGGCGCACAAGAAGTATGACGAGAAGGTCGAACTGTTTGGACCGGAAATGTTCAAGGAGGTCGAAAGAAGCGTTCTGCTCCGCAACGTCGATACGGCCTGGATGGAGCATATCGATGCGATGGACGATCTGAAGGGCAGTGTCGGTATGCAGGCATACGCACAGCGCGATCCGATTGACGAGTACCGTGTGGTCGGCGGGGAAATGTTTGATTCCATGGTCGCCGAGATCCGTGAGAAAACGGTTCGCACCGTCCTGTCCGTCGTTCCCAGACAGAAGGAAGAGGTCAAGCGCGTGCAGGTTGCCAATCCGCTGATGGAGGGAACCGACGAGAACGGCAAGCCGATCAAAAAGACGGTTGTGCGCAGAGAATCGCAGAAGGTGGGACGGAACGATCCGTGTCCCTGCGGTTCCGGCAAGAAATATAAGAACTGCTGCATGCGCAAGGGAAGCGACGACTGAGTATGGGGTTCGGTAAGCTGTTTATCGGCTGTTTTATCGCCTATATTGCCAGAATCGGACTGGGGGACTACGGTTCCGCGGCGATACTCACCGGATATGTGGTGATGCTCTGGGGGCTTGTATCGCTCAGAGAGTACCAAAAAGCGTTCCTTTATCCGCTTTTGACCGCGCCTGCGGTAATTCTGGTTTCGATTGCCAATGTCTGCCGGATGTTGGACG
Source organism: Clostridium sp. CAG:448 (assembly GCA_000433415.1). Lineage (GTDB taxonomy): Bacteria > Bacillota > Clostridia > Oscillospirales > CAG-272 > CAG-448. Next base: position 26,263 of record FR890490.1, on the reverse strand, counting down.
GGATGTTCTTATGGAACATTTTCCCGTCCGCGCTGGAAATGCCGCTTGAGCTGATCGGGTACGGACTGGAATGCCTTTACCTTGTGCTTTTGCTGCTGGCGGTCAGAAAGTTGGCACAGGAGGTCGACCTGCCCAAGCTTTCGGGTGGAGCTTTGCGGAATCTTTGCATTGTGGTGGGGTATTATGTGTACCAGTATGCGGTGCTGATTCTGTCTATCAACAAGGTAGAAACGGATGCCCGTTTCCTGACGCAGCTTTCCTTGGCGCTTCATTTGATCTGCGCGCTTTTCAATCTGTGGCTGCTGTTCGGTTGCTACCGGCAGATTTGCCCGGAGGGGGAAGAGGACATGGCGCCCAAGCCGTCCCGTTTTGCGTTTGTCAACAGAATGC
>FR890490.1:14183-25846 GCA_000433415.1 Clostridium sp. CAG:448 | reverse complement strand
CGAAAAACAGGAGGAGCGGGAGAGAAAGGCGCAGGAAGAAACCGAGGCGTATTTACGTGAGCGCCGGGAGCGGAAAAAGAACGGAAATCAGCGCAAAAAGCGCAAATAAAACGGGTTGCGGAGCGGAGGTGCGGATATGACAGACAAACAGGAAAAAGTTCCTCATATCGGCATTGCCGTACTGTGGATCAGCAGTATTTTTCTGTTCAATCCGGCAGTGGCGGTGTTTGACCCCTTGCCCGATGTGATCGGCTATCTGCTGTTGTATATAGGACTTGCACACATCAGCGCGGTGTGCCCGTATTTCGAGCGGGCGCAGAAGGGATTTTCCCGCATGCTGATTGCCTCCGCCGTTGTCCTGCCGGCTTTGCTGTTTGTCAGATTGCTGGCGGCGAAGAGCGAACAGGACTCTTTGCTGCTTCTTCTGACCTTTGTGTACAGTACGGCGGAATGGGTTCTCGCCGTTCCGGCGTGGCGGGCACTGTTTGCCGCAACCCGGCACAACGGGGTCGGGATCGGCAGAAGGTCTTTGTTTGCCGGTCGCGGCAAAAACAGGAAGCGCGCTTCCCGCAACGACAGCCTTGCGCGGTATACGACATTTTTCTGGATTCTGAAGCCGCTGTTGGTGCTGGCGCCGGAGCTGTCGCTTTTGAGCGTGTCGGAGAAAGGGGAGGGATACTTCCGCTTCCGGAATCTGTTCCGCCTCTTTTCCGTCACCCTTCTTCTGATTTTCGGCACCATATGGCTGATCCGGATGATAGTATTTTTTGCCCGTCTTTCAAGGGACAGAGGCTTTTGCCGGACATTGGATGAAAAATACCGTGTACAGGTGTTGTCGCATCCGGAAGTTTTTATCAAGCGGAAAATCCGTCTTGCCTTTATTCTGATGGGAGTCGGGACGGTACTTTTGACCGATTTTTCGGTTAGTCATATCAATTTGCTGCCGGATACGGTCGGCGCGGGATTGATTTTGTGCGGGTGCGCTCTTCTGCGACCGTACAGCTGCCGTTTTAAGGGGGCTGTCACGGCTGCCGGCATTTACGCGGTGTTTTCGGCGGGCTTCTATGCGTATAACCTGTGGTTTATTTTGCGTTACGGTGAGCCGCGTGCCGCCATGCACACGGAAGCCGCCTATCGCGCCTATCTGCCGATTCCAGTGTTTTCCTGTATCGGGGCGGTGCTGTTCCTCTTGATGCTCTGGATGCTTGCACGCATGCTGTGCGATGTGATCCACCGGTATGCGGGGTATACGATGCTGATCGAAACCGCGCGCGATCCGGAGGAAAAGGTTCGGGCTGTCCGCCGGCAGCTTTGCACGCTGGTTATGGCCTGCATGGGGTGCGGACTTCTGCCTGTCGCCGCGGGGGTGTTGTATGATTTCACCCAGCCGTACCTGCTCAACAGCTTTTTCGAGCGGTTGCCGTTTTTGCGCTTTGTGCTTGATGTTTCCTTTGCCTCGTTTGCGTGCTATGTCCTGTACCGGATCCGGCAAGAGGTGGAGTATCAGTACCGTACCGTTTAATTTGAAAAAACGCGTATAAAACTGACTGCGGCTGTGCATACTTCTTTTCGTAATCTTAGAATTACAAAAGGAGATGCAAAATCATGCAGAACAATCAGAATAATCAGAACCAGAATCAGAACCAAAATCAGAACCGGAATCAGAACCAGAATCAGAACCAGAATAAGAAGAGCAACTGCCAGAATCAGCAGAAGAATTGCCAGAATCAGCAGAACAGCCAGAACCGGGAAAACAACAATCAGGAAAACGACTGACCTGGAAGAGCCTGTACGCGATAAGCATGTTGATTGGCTGTCACGGTCGTGGCAGCCTTTTTCCGGAAGAGGGGAGTACATACAGAAACATGGAAACAACAGAACTCAGAAAACGTTACCTCGATGCCAAACGCATCTTGTTTGAACTGTATTATCAGCATCTGAACAGTCGTCAGCGGGAAGCGATTTTTACCGTGAACGGACCGCTGTTGGTGCTTGCGGGGGCGGGAAGCGGGAAAACCACCGTCCTGGTACAGCGCATTGCACATCTGATCCGTTACGGAAACGCCTACGCTTCAGGGACCATTGCACCGGATGCGGCGCTGGAGGCAGAGGTGAGCATGCTGGAAAAGCGGACGGCGGAATTCCTCCGTGCGGCAAAGAACCAAACGTTGCAAAGAGACGTCCTTGCGGCTTTTTTGGATCGCTTTGCGCAACCGGTCTGCCATCCGTATCAGGTGTTGGCGATCACCTTTACCAACAAAGCCGCAAAGGAGATTAAGTCAAGACTGGGCGCGGCGTTTGCAGACCCGGCGGTTGCTGACAGTATCTGGGCGGGGACGTTCCACTCCGTGTGCGTGCGCCTGTTGCATCAGTACGGGCAATATGCGGGGTATCAGACGGGATTTTCCATCTATGACACGGAGGACACCAAACGTGCCATGCAGGGGGCAATGCGCGCCTGCAATATCGATGAAAAGCAGTTTCCTGTCAAATCGGTTGTAAATACCGTCAGCCGTGCCAAGGAAAAACTGCTGACTCCGGAAGGACTGAAGGAGGAAGCGGGCAATGACTACCGGTTCTCTCAGATTGCCAAAATTTATGAGGTCTATCAGACCATGCTGAAAAATGCCAATGCCCTTGATTTTGACGACCTGATCATGCAGACTGTTCTGCTTTTGCGGGACAACGAGGAGGTGCGCTCCGCCTGTCAGCGCAAGTTCCGGTACGTTTGTGTGGATGAGTATCAGGATACCAACCAGGCGCAGTTTTATCTGACCGCACTCCTTGCGGGCGGTACGGATAATCTGATGGTGGTCGGAGACGATGACCAGAGTATTTACCGTTTCCGCGGGGCGACCATCAAAAATATCCTAAGCTTCGACCGTGTTTACAAAGAGGCGAAGGTCATTCGCTTGGAGCAGAATTACCGTTCGACCGCGACGATTCTGAATGCGGCGAACGTGGTGATTGCCAATAATACCTCCCGAAAGGGAAAGACGCTGTGGACCGAGGGAGAACGCGGGGAGAAAATCCGTCTGGTGGAAACGGCAGATCAGAACAGTGAGGCGGAATTTATTGCCAACACTGTAAAACGGGGCGTGGCTGAGGGGAAAAGCCGGTATCGGGACTACGCGATTCTGTATCGCACCAATGCGCAGTCCAACAGCATTGAGCGAATGTTCAACCGGATGTCCGTACCGTACCGCGTGCTTTGCGGCGTGCGGTTTGCGGACCGGAAAGAAATCCGCGACATCGTTGCGTATTTGCAGCTGCTTTCCAACCACGCAGACCGCGAGCGCCTTTTGCGGATTATCAACCAACCCAAGCGCAAGATCGGTGACAGAACCCTTGCCGCCATACAGGAGATCGCATTGGAGGAAGACTGCAGCATGTTTTCCGTCCTGGAACGTGCCGACCGCTATACCGCCCTTGCACGCACGGCGCCGATATTAACCGGATTTGCGGATATGATCAACCGCCTGAGCGCCTTTGTCGACGTGATTCCGTTGCCGGATCTGTTCGATATGGTGCTGGATGAAACCGGGTACCGGCAGATGCTGCTTGATGAAGGCAGTGCAGAGGAGGATCGGTTGGAGAATTTGAACGAATTCAAATCGGGAATCGTCGAGTATGCGGCGCAGGCGACCAATCCGACCCTGGCCGGATTTTTGGAGGAAAACGCGCTGGTTGCCGACGTGGACCGGTATGACGAAAACGCGGACGCGGTTGTCATGATGACCATCCACAGCGCAAAAGGGCTGGAGTTTCCCGTTGTTTTTCTGCCGGGAATGGAAGAGGGGATTTTCCCGGGGATGCAGACCATTTGCGGTGACGGTGACGACATGGAGGAAGAACGCCGTCTTGCCTACGTGGCACTGACCCGGGCGAAAAAGCGGATCTATATCTTGCACGCAAAATGCCGACTGCTGTACGGGCAGACCTCCTTTAACCCGCTTTCCCGGTTTGTCTCCGAAATTCCGGAGGAACTGGTGGAGCGCAGCACCTCCGTGCCGGAACCGCAGTATCACAGCGGTGGTTATACGCAGTTTTCCAAAGCACGCGCCGCCTCTCCCGTGCGCACGGCATCCGCGGCGGATCTGGCAACGGTCAACCGTGCGTCCGTCACCGGAAATCCGTCGCTGGGCGGTCAGCCTGCTTTTGCGCCGGGCGACCGTGTGACCACCGACAAGTGGGGCGCCGGTGAAGTGCTGTCTGTCCGAAAGACCGGCATGGTGATTTCCTATGAGATTATGTTTGACCGCAACGGAACGCGGTTTATGTTGGCGCATTTGGTCAAACCGGAAAAGTAAAACCGTTACATACAACTACATAATATGGAGGAAATGCAGATGAAAACCCATTCTGGTTCAGTTTTCCTGTGTGCCGTTTTTCTGCTTCTCTGTCTCCTGATTTCCTGCGGAGGGCAAAAAGACCCGGTCGGTACAGAGGCAGACCGCACACTGCCGGTGTCGGATTCCGGAACGGAAAAAGATACCGCAAAAGATCTTCCTGAATCGACAACCGGTGCCGCTCAGACGGAATCGTCCGCTGCCACAGAGGAGAAAAACGCACAGCCCGATCCGGAAGAAACAACCACCGACGGGGAAACAACCGGCGATGAGGAGGCGACAGGAACCGGGTCCCTGGAGAACCCGCCGACTCCAAACGCCGAGATGCCGGTGATTTCCATCACAACAGACGGCGGCAGGAGTATCAGCACCTCGGATGCCTATACGGTTTGTACGGTATCCCTGCAGGGATGTAATGTCATGTACGACATCGGGGAACGGAGCGCGGGAATCCGGGTCAGAGGGAATTCCACAGCGGTTGTTGACAAGAAACCGTACCGGTTGCGCTTTGACAAAAAGGTCAATCTGCTCGGTTTGAACCGCGGCGCCAAGTGTAAGAACTGGGTACTGCTGGCGGACTACTATGATCCTTCTCTGATGCGTTCCGAAACCGCGTTCCGGCTTGCAAAAACCATTCTCGGCGGCACGGTGTTCAGCTCGGATTACATCCATGTCGAGGTTTACATCAATGGGAAATACAACGGCGTTTACCTGTTGTGCGAGCAGACGCAGATCAACAAACACCGCATCGGTATTACCGAAAGGGAAGATGAGAGCTATGCAGGACTGGACATCGGCTATCTGATGGTGGGACAGGGCGGCAGAACCAACGAGGCAAACACGCTCCATTTTCTGGGCGCAACAGCGCTGTTGACCGATGTGTACGGAACGGAAATGGAGGCAGGGCTTGGGTATTTTGCGCTGGCAAGCGGTGATTATACGGAGGAACAGATTGCCTATATCAGCGAATGGGTCGGCGCTGTTTACAGACTGACCTATGAGGCGATTTACAATGACAATTATTACAGTCTGGATCCCGTTACCTGTCAGTTGACCCCCCTGACGGATTTTGCACCAGGAATGACAGCCGCACAGAAGCAGAAAGAAACCATCGGTCGCGTGATGAATCTTGACAGCGCCGTGCGGATGTACCTGTTGGATGAGGTGGTCAAGGATTTGGACTCCAGTACATTCAATATGTATGTCGATATGGGTGCCGGCGGAGACAAAAAACTGACCTTCGGCGCGCCGTGGGATTTTGATTTCGCGCTCGGCAATACCCGGTGGAAAGAACTGCGTTCCACCGGCGGACTGTATGCGTGCTCCTTCCTTGAAACGGACGGCATACGCCAAAACAGTTGGTACGTGATGATGTATCATGCGGAGTGGTTCCGGGACGACGTCAAAGCGCGTTGGGCGGAGATTTACACGGAACTGCGTGCGGATGCCGAAGAAATCCGTAAGGAAGCAAAACTCTACGCGGACGCATTTGATCGCAATGACGGGCGTTGGAAAACCATCGGAAAGATTACCATGGGTTGGCACCAGAACAAGGAGATTCAGAACTTTGAGACCCATATGGATGCCGCGGAGCAGCTGTATACATGGCTGATCACCCGTCTGCGGTGGTTGAACACCGAATGGGGGGACGGAAAAGGGGCGGAAAAAGAGGTTTCTCATCGGTTTCTGATGAAGGACTGTGCGGATGCGTTTATCAACTTCAAGCGTTGCGGCGGGCAGTTGGCGGGGGATGCATATATGCTCTACATAGACGGAGATCACGACCCGTATGTCACCTTTGATGTGGAACGTCTTGCTTCCCTGAGTGCCAATCTTTATACCACCCTGGAAATCACCTACCGGATCCCGAAGGACAGTGCACAAAAGAGCTATGAAACCGAGATCTTCCTGATGTCCGGGGATGTCACCTCGCCGACCGGCGGTATTTCCGTGAAGTTCCGGGCAATTGCGGACGGAAAACAGCATACGGCAATTCTGGATCTGACGGAACAGCTCTCCTGGAGCGGAACCATTCACGGCATCCGGATTGATTTTTTCCCGGACGCATCTCATCCCGATGATATTTACGAATTGTTTGCAATCGAATTCAGAGGTTATTCCTTCGAGTGACGAGCAAAGCCTCCGCGCGGAAACCCGCGCGGAGGCTTTTTTGACTTGTTTGAGGACGACTTGTCAGACGATTACTCCTCGTCCTTTTTTCTGTTTTTACCAAAGACCGCTGCGGCTGCAAGAACCGGGATGCCGAGGCAGAGTGCAGAGGAGAGCACGGAGCCGCAGCCCTTGTTGCCACCCTGATCCGTTGTGGATTCCGGCTGTGCGGTCGTTGCCGCACCGGTTGCGGCAGTGGTTTCGGTGGGATCGGAGCCGGTTGTATCACCTGTCGTTTCGTTTGTGGTGACAATCTCTTCGGATTTTGCCACGGTAAAGGTAACGGGCTGTGCGTAGATTGCATACTCGGTTCCTTTTTTGCCTGTTTTTGCCGTATAGCCTGCAAGCAGGGTAACGGTTCCTTCACCGCGGAAGGTGATTTTTCCGTTTTCAATTGTGACCAGATCCGCACCTTCCAAAATCCGGAAAGTTGCATTCCCGGCGATATCGGCACGCTCGTTCAGATAATTCAGCGCATACAAATGAAGATCTTCAGTTTTTCCAACCTTTGCGTCACCGGGATTATCCATGGTCAGCGTGCGCACTGCTTCACCCAGCAAATCACAGTTGTTTCCGGTCAGACCGGGGTATCCGTTCAGGAAATAATTGTCATAACCGGTCTGATCGCCGAAGGTCCAGGGCCAGATGGACAGACCGCGCAATTTGGCTGCGCGCATGACAGCCGCGCCGTTGGAGGCAGAGGGATTCAGTGTGGTGCCGTACTTGCCGATGGGGGAAGCAAACACATTTTTCATGGAAGTGTCCGCCTGGCTGTCGGTTGCCATGCTCGCGCACAGATATCCGACGGTCATTTCCGGATAATCACGCGTCATTGCCTCAACCTGCGATGCGTGGAAGGTAATGACGTTGACCTGACCGTACATATCGTATGTTTCCACCAGTTCTTTGAAAATCGGAACAATTGCGGTATTCTGCGTTTTGATCTCAACAAACAGCAGTACGTCTTTTCCTTTGAATTCTTTGAAGAACTCTTCCAGGGTCGGAATCCGGCACTCTTTGTATTTTTTGTTCCGTTCATATCCCTTGTTGACATACAGCTCCTTGAGCTGTGCGAGTGTCGATTTTTCAATTTCCAGAGATCCGTTGCAGGTGCGCGACGTATTGCCGTCATGCATGATTACGATCTGGTTATCGGTGGTCAGGTAAATATCGCATTCAATGACATTGGCTCCTTGTTCCACGGCGAGAATCGCACTTTCCAGCGTATTTTCCGGCGCTTTGGAGGGAAGTCCGCGGTGTCCGATGTTGAGCGGAGCAAAGGTCAGCGTCTTTTCCGCAAGCCCTTCTTTTGCGGTTGTGTAGAGAAGATCAATGTCGGTGCCGACAATGCCGGCCGCGCCGGAAAGAACTGCGCGGTAAGCGTCTGTCTGGCTTAAGGTGCCTTCTGTTTTGAGCCAAACGGAAATCTGACGGCTCTGCAGATAGGAAACGTCACTGCTGCCGGTTGTATTTGCGGAGAGCATGACAATGGCAGCGAGATTTTTTCTTGCTTCCCGGCGGATGTTCAGCAATGCAACGGGGTCGTTGCCGACTTTTTCCGCACTCTTGTCCAAAATACCGCGTACAGCCGGGCATGCGGTGCGCACCCGGAGAATCAGAGCGGCATCGGAAGAGAGCACAAAGCTGTCGTTCCAATCGGCGGCTTTGATTGCTTCAATCAGCGCGTCTGCCGCTTTTTCGGTGGAAATCGCGAAAACAGGCATCACCTTTGCATCCAACAGTGTGACCGCTTCGTCGATTGAGACGAGCCGGTTGCCCTTGGCATCCGCAATGTCGCCGTTGTCGTTGATATGGAGCAGAAGAGCCGCCGGCATGACATTCCGGTTCTTGAGATTTGTCAATTCGGACTTGGAAGAAACCGGTGCGATCAGACCGATATCACCGATGACATTGGTCAGGGGCTGTGCGATGGTCGCGTAGGAGGCATGGCGCGGTGCGTCTTTCAGGTGTCCGTCCGCCAGCGCATTTGCCGCAACCTCTTTTGCGCTCAGCGCGCGGTTGTAAAAACGCATGCTTTCATAGACGGCACTGAAATTGCGGGTCTGATCCGCATGACCGAAGAAGAAATCATCTGCCGTCATGCTTTCGTTGCAGGGAACCTCCGCCCGCAGGGACCCGTCCACGTAGATACAGACATTGCCGCCTACGCAGTAGGTGATGGTGATCAGCGCATCCTTCATCATGGCGAGGCATCCGCTGACAGTGGGACGTTCCGAAGCGGGGCGGTTCGCAAATTTGAACTCCAGTACGTCGGAGTCGTTGCGGCGGAACAGAGAAAAATGGTCGTTCGAGCAGTTCAGGAAAGTATTGTAGGCACTGCCCTTGGAAACCAGGTCGGAACCCAGAAATTCAATGGTGAATTCCTGACCGTTGACAGTGTCGACGATTGCCTGCGGGAACATGTTTTTCGCACTGTCCAGCGCATAACCGGTCCCGTTGAAATGGTTGTTTTCGTCTTTCTGCACCGGGATGTCATTGGCTCCAGCCAAATCCTTCCATACGGTGGCATCTTCGGGCTGTGACGCTCCGTCATACCAACTGACGAGCCCTTCTTTGATGTAAGGGCAATACACGCGATCGGTCAGCGCATTGGACAGAACTTCCTTTTCGCTGAGTTCGCGGTTGTAGAAACGCATGCTGCGGAAAATCGTCTCAAAATTGCGGGACGCATCGGGATGACCGAAGAAGAAATTATCTGCGCCCATCGCATAGTTACAGGTAGCCTCCGCACTGAGAACACCGTTGATATAGATCCGGACGTTTCCGCCGACGCGGTAGGTCACGGTAATCAGGGCATTCTGCAGTTTTTCAAGCCCGCCGCTGACCATCGGACGCTCATTGGCGGGACGACCGGCAAATTTGAATTCCAACACATCATTGGAAACGCGGCGGAACAGGGAAAAGTTATCGTTGTCGCAATTGAGAAAGGTGTTGAAATTTTTGCCTTTTGCCTGGAATTCATCAAACAGGACTTCGACGGTGAACTCCTGACCGTTGATGACGTCCACGATCCCCTGCGGGAAGAGATTTCTTGCGGTGTCCAGGTGATAGCCTGTTTTGGTAAAGTAATTGCGATCGTTCTTTTCAACAGTCATATCGTTATTGCCGACCAGATCTTCCCAGGTGTCGGCGTCTGTGCTCAGACCGTTCCGTGTGTTTTGTGTGCCACTGTACCAGCTCACGAGACCGTTTGTTACGTAGGGGGAGTCCGCTTTTGTTTCCGCAAAGGCGGTCAGCGGGAGAACGGTTGTCGCAAGCAACAGCATGACAAGCAAGAGGGATAGCAAGCGTTTCATGTTTTTTTCTCCTTTTCTGATTCTGATCTTGGGCTTCACCGCGTCATTCCGACGGTGCAGTTGCGTGTGGGCGCGGTGATGCCTTGAATTAGATATGAATGGTCAACCCGTCATATGCCGGGGTAACGCCGAGCGGGGAGAGTGCTTTGCACAGCGATGCATGATCCTCATGCAACGTGCGCGCCATATGAGAGGTGTAGAAACGTACATCCGATGAAAAATAGCCGTATTTACGGAAGGTTTCCAACATCAGTGAAAGCATTTCAATGGTGTTGTGTTCAAAAATGCGCCAGTCGTTCTTTGCGAGTGCGCCGCAGGTACACTCCAGAACCATGGCATTGATGGGTTGATCTTTGATGATATTCCAGGACTCTGTCGGAATCCATGCGCTGTCGCAGCCGTAGTAGAGCAGTCTTTCGCCGTCGCCGATCAGATAAAGACGGGTTGTTTCCTCCGGATCGTCGGTGGCATGGTTGGAACGCAACGGCGTTACGGTGTAACGACCGATCCGATAAGCGGTGCGTACACGCGTTTCCGCAAACCGGATGCGTTCGGCATCTTTGCCGAATTCCTTTTCCAGAATCCGTCTGCAGGAGGCATCCCCCCAGAGGATGCACTCCTGATCCATACAGAGCCTTCTGACCGTTTCCGGGCAGAAATGATCGTCGTGCGTATGGGTGACAATCACGTTCCGCACATGGTCAAACAGGGAAGGATGACCGATTGTTTCGGCGTAGTGAAAGATATGTGGACCCGGATCAATCAGCAGATCGTCATTTACCAGTGCCGCAGAAAACCGACGGAAAAAAGTGTCCGGGCGGTATGCATTGATGTCCCAGTCGGCGGCGCCGGTGCCAAGGAAGAGCAGTTCCATATTTTTTACTCCTTTCTCCATTCGTAGAACGGGTCTGTGCCTCCCGTCAGAACGGGAAGCAGACGGAATGACCAATGAAATTCCTTTTCATCCAGCCTGTACGCTTTCGCAAGCTCCGGACCGCAGGAATTGGAGCCGATTCCGTTCTGCCTGTAGTCAATGTTGACGATGGTATCCTTCTGCGGAACCAGTTCGTAATCATGACCGGTTCCGGTCAGCTGCATGGCGGAAAAATGCGCGCAGTTAAAGCTGAAGGGGTGACCGAGCGAAAATGCGGCAAGTCCGTGACCGGTCATCGAGGCAACCGTGACCCAGTCGGTATCCGCATGAGCCATGTTTTCCTGCGGACGGACATAGTGCTCAAAATGCGCGCTGACCGTGGTGCGGAATACGCTCTTGCGGGCGGCAAGCTTTTTGTCCGGGTAGGATTCCATCGGTCCGCAACCGAAATAGGCAAGTTGTTCAGTTCCTTGCGGCATGGAGAATTCCAGACCGAAACGGGGGAGCATGGGTACGTCTTCCCGCACACGGACATCAAAGTCCACCTTCACACTGCCGTCCTTTAAGAACGTGTAGAGCATATCCGCCCACAGGAACGGGCGCTGTAACGCGGCGCCAAGGGAGAGCTTTGTGCGGACCGTTACCGCGTTGTCGGTGATCCGTTCCGCCTTGCAGGAGAGGCATTTGGGGCAGGCACGGTCAAATCCGATGTTCTGCCATTGCCAACGGATGTTTCTGTCATTGTCGGTGGGAGCACGCCATACGGTGGGACGCATGGGCGTTTTGATGAGCGCCTTGCCGCGGTTCAGAATGCCGGTGATCAGACCGCTGCCGATATCCAGTGTATATACCGTGTCGGCTGTGGTTACGGTCAACAGGTCGTTTTCTTCGGCGACCCGGATGAAGGCATAGGGAGACGCGGTTTCGATTGCCGAAAGGGGAAGAATGGCAGCC
>FR890490.1:11577-14140 GCA_000433415.1 Clostridium sp. CAG:448 | reverse complement strand
AAACTGTTCGATTCCGACCTCATAACCGACGGGCGCCCACGGGGTGGAGCGATTTTGCTTGGCGTAGAGGTTGAATGTGCAGTGCTTTCCTTCCAGAACGGACGCCGACGGCAGGGAAAGCGCAAAGGTCTGAGAAGACTGCGGTGCGATTGCGGTTTCCGGCAGCTTGCCGTCTGCAATGACGTTTCCGTCCGCTTCCACCGTCCAGAAGAAATCCAGATCGGAGAGATCGCGGAAGAACCGGTGGTTGAGCAGGGTCAGCGTGCCGTTTTCCTGGGAGAATTCGGTCACACGGAAGGGGCGCAGAACCTGTTTGTATTCCAACAGCCCGGTGTGCGGTCTGCGGTCGGGGTAGACCAATCCGTCCACGCAGAAGTTTCCGTCGTGCGGGACATCGCCGAAATCACCGCCGTAAATATAGTGCGGATCGGTGTACGGATTCTCGCCTGTCACAAGGGAATGATCCGTGAATTCCCAGACGCAGCCGCCAAGGAATCCGTCCTCCTGCCAGATCAGATTCCAATAAGCGGCAAGGTCGCCGGGACCGTTGCCCATGGCGTGCGCGTATTCGCACAGGAAGAAGGGCTTGCGGCAGATGTTCCGGTCAAAGTATTCCGCGCGGATCTGTTCCGGGGAGGGATACATGCGGCTCTCAATGTCAATATAGTCACATTCCATCTGATCGCCGATCTCTTCGTCGGTCTTGTCTTTCAGATCTCCGAACAGGCGGTCATAGTTGCGGCGTGTGCGGTCCTCACTGTGTACAAGGCATCCCGGCAGGCAGTCGCGGAAATACTGTGCCATGGCACGGTGGTTTTCGCCTACGCCGGATTCGTTGCCGACGCTCCAGATCAGGATGGACGGGTGGTTTTTATCCCGTTCGATCATGCGTGCGGCACGGTCGACATAAGCCTCGCGCCACTGTGGGCTGTCTGTCAGCTCGTCCCAATTTCCGACCACTGCCATGCCGTGCGTTTCCAGATCCGCTTCATCGATCAGATAAAAGCCGAGACGGTCGCAAAGTCCGGGGAACCGCGGGTCGTTCGGATAGTGGCTGGTGCGTATGGCGTTGATATTGTGGCGCTTCATAATCATCAGGTCTTCAATCATGTGTTCCGTCGGCGTGGCAGCCCCCAGATAGCAGTGACTGTCATGACGGTTGACGCCTTTGAGTTTGATTTTCTGTCCGTTCAGGTAGAACACTCTGCCGCGCACCTCGATTTTTCGGAATCCGGGACGCAGACAGATATATTCGTTTCCGCAGTGCAGGAGCAGTGTGTACAGCGCCGGATCTTCATCGGACCAGAGCGCGGGGCGGTCGATCAGAAAATCAAAAGTGCCTTCCCGATCGATTTCCAGACTGCCGGACGCAATCTGCATGCCGTCCGGTTGCAACAAACGGTACTCGACCAACGCCTTCCCGTTCAGACGAACGGTCGTGGGGCAGGAGCCGGCACTCAGCGCTTCATTGAGCGCCGGAACGGCTTTGATATCCGTGATGTGAACCCGGTCGCGGAATAAAAGCGCGACATCGCGGAAAATACCCGACCAACGGAATTTGTCCTGGTCCTCAAGATAGGAGCCGTCGCACCATTTGAGAACGAGCACCTGAATGTGGTTTTCTCCAGCGTGCAGATAGCGGGTAATGTCAATTTCGCTGGTCATATGGCTGACCTGACTGTATGCCGCAAAGACATGGTTAATATAGAGGTAGAAACAGGAATCCACCCCCTCAAAATTGATGTAAATCTGCTTTTCCAGCATGTGCGGCAGAATTTCCACGGTGCGCTGATACAGTCCGCAGGGATTGTTGTCCGGAACGCGGGGAGGATCTACCGTAAAGGGATAAAACGTGTTGATATAGTTGGGGGTATCATAGCCGTCACGCAGGGTTGTCTGCCAGCAGCCGGGCACGGTCATGGTTTCGGTGCCGGATACCGGTACTGTCAGATCGGGCACCTCGCGCAGAGAGCGGAAATAATGGAATTGCCAGTCACCGCACAGGGAGTAGAAGTAAGCGCTTTCGCCGCGGTTGTCCTTGCATGCCGCTTCCTCTGTGTGGAACGGTACAAAATAAGCCCGCGGCGCCTCGCATCCGACGTGCAGAACGGAGGGGTCTTCATGGTAATCGTAGGGGAACATACAGGAATCCTTTCTTTTTATATGTTATATGTGTTTCCGTAATAAGAAAAAATCACAGTCTCAGTATAGCAGAATTTTCCCGGGAAGTCAAGAAAAAGAGAAATATCCGCAAGATCTTTGCAGGTTTACACAAAACCCGCATTGACGGTTTGTGTATTGTAACGAAAATCCGGCACTGCCTATTTTTCGTCGGAAAATCCGTTTACAAAAACGGGTCGGGATGGTATAATGTTACGGCAGTGACGGTAGCGAAAACGGAAGGAATTTTGTTCGGAATGAGACTGGATAAACTGATTACCTCTACGGGAATCGCTTCCCGTTCACAGGTTACACGCGCGGCACGGAGCGGACAGATTACGCTGAACGGCACGGTCGTGCGCCGCGCGGATACGCAGGTGGATCCGGATACGGATCGTGTCTG
>FR890490.1:0-11536 GCA_000433415.1 Clostridium sp. CAG:448 | reverse complement strand
CCGCCAATATACCTACATTATGCTGAATAAGCCGGACGGCTATGTCAGCGCGACAAGTGATGACCGCGCACCGGTTGTGACGGCACTGCTGCCGCCGGAATTGCAGCGGATCGGTCTGTTCCCATGCGGCAGACTGGACAAAAATACACTGGGACTGATGCTTTTGACCAACAATGGCGAGCTGGCGCACAAGCTGCTTCTGCCGCGTATGCATGTTGCCAAGACCTATGCATTTTCGTGCAAATTTCCCTTGCATGCGGAGGATGTGGCACAACTTTCGTCCGGTGTGGACATCGGCGGATATGTCACAAAACCGTGTACCGTATTGCCGGATGCAGAGGGAAAGAGCGGAACCATTACCATTACGGAGGGAAAGTACCACCAGATCAAACTGATGTTTGAGGCGGTACACAACCAGATCACCGCACTTGAAAGGCGCTGCTTCGGAAATCTTTCCCTGGACCCGTGTCTTGACAGGGGGGAGTGGAGATATTTGACCGATGAGGAAATAAACGGTCTGAAAAACTGTATCTGCAAAGAATAAATCTGATTTTGAAGGAGAACTGCTATGTCTGAAATGAATCAATTTCCCATTACCAGTTGGCTTGGCGTACACGCCAAATTCATCCGTCATGCGGACGGAACCATTGCGATCGAGCGGCTCGCGGAAGCGCGTGATGCCGGCATCAATCTGATCTGGGCGGATTATGACCGCGAAACCAATTTTGCGGTACTGGAAGCGGCGGAAAAGCTCGGCATGCGTGTGACCGTGTTCGATGACCGGATTCATCGGGCAATGGGGGATGCGGAGCACCGGCGCGAGCTGCTGTTTGACACGGCAAACGATTATAAGGATTATCCGGCGCTTTTCAACTACCATATTATCGACGAGCCGGGGGCTGCTGCATTCCCGACGCTTGCCGCCATCCGTGAAATTTTACATGAGGCGGATCCCATGCACGAGGCATACATCAATCTGCTTCCGAACTATGCAAGTCCCGAACAGTTGGGAAATCCGACCTACCACGCACATGTGGAGGCGTATATCCGTTCGGTCAGACCCGAGATCATCAGTTATGACCACTATCACTTCCTGAAGGGAGAGCCGAAGGAAGAAAAGGTCTTTACCGATGCGCGGGAGGAGCGGATTTATAACGACGCATTCAGCGGCACAGACGGGTACACCTGCCTTGACCGTCCCGGCTTTTTTACAAATATCGAGGAAATCCGGGCACTCTCTTTGCAGTACGGAATTCCGTTTATGGTGATCGTACTTGTGGTGGAGCACGGACCCTACCGCAATCTGACCGAACAGGAGATTCGCTGGGAGGTCTGGCAGTCTGTTGCTTACGGTTCTTCGCGGCTTTCCTATTTTACCTATTGGACGCCGGGAACGGACGGATCGGACGGCGAAGAGTTCTGGCATTGGAAAAACGGTATGATTACCGTAACAGGCGAACGTACACCGCACTATGAAATGGTTGCGCGGATCAATCGGGAGCTGGTACGGATCGGCGGACAGCTGCGCGGAAGAAAATCCCTGGGCGTATTCCACACGGGAATAACGCCGGAACCTCTGATGAAGCCGTTTGAAGGCTACGGCTGTGTCAGTGCGATTGAAGGGGACGATATGACCGTCGGCTTCTTTGAAGGGAACTATGTGATGCTGGCAAATAAAAGCTATCTTGAACCGGCGGAGGTTACCCTGCATACAGGTGCGGCTCTGGAGGTATATGACGCTTTTGAGGATACATGGATTGCTGTGGAAACGGCGGACGGCGCTTATACGATCGGCGTAGAGCCCGGCGACGGGATTCTTGTGCGGATGCACCCGTCTGTACGGCTGTGACGGATGACTGGAGGATATGCTGATGGAAAAAAGCAAAGGAAAGGGAAAGCGTGCCGGTGCGATTTGCAGCGCCCTGTTTTTGCTGTTGCTTGCGGCGGCGTGTAACGGGGAAAAGGCGCCGGAGCAGACGACGGATACGAATGCGGTGACGTCGGAAGCGTTGACGCAGGAAACGGCGGAAACAACAGCCGATTCGGTGACAATCGAAGAGACAGAGGAAACCACACAGGAAGAAACCACGGAGGAAGAAACAGTGGCGGAAAGAGCTTATATGCCCGTGATCGAAAACGGCAGTACCGTTTACGGACTTTCCGTTTCCGAAGAGGTCAAAGAGAAGAACAGCGAGGCACTTTCCCGTTTTTCGGATCTGATGGATCAGCTTTACGGAACCCATTTTGAAGAGCGGCAGAGCGAAAAGACGATTTTTCTTTCCTATGCCGGCGATCCGTACGATTACGCAATCCGTGTGGATCCGGACAGCGGCAATATTTCGTTGACCGCCGGCAGTCCGGATTCGATGCAGCGTGCCATTCGGACATTTGTCAGCGCCTATTGCGGTTCCAGCCTCGGAAATCTTGTGATTGATGTAACCGCCGGTAACCGGCTTGACATCATATACGACTATGACAAAGACAAAATAGACAATTCCGCCTTCCTCTCTTATCGCGGCGGAAAGGCAACCACACTGTCTGCATCCGATTCCAAAGGCGAGCTGATGACGCCGGATTGGGTGGATACCCTGATCATGGTGGAACTGCGGATTGACACCGCTTCCATCGGCGGCGGGTTCCGGGATTCGTATGATTTGCTGGATTTTTATGCGGCAACCGGTGTTAACGGCATCTGGCTTGCGCCGATTTACCAGCGCGGTCCCGGCGGCAACGGATACGGCAACTGCGGTCTGCATACCGTGGAGCCTGCCCTGACCGGTACGGATGATATGGAAGAAGGGTGGAAGGTTGTCCGGGACTTCGTGGATTATGCCCATCAAAAGGGAATCTATATCTTTTTTGATATCGTTTCATGGGGCGCGATGCGGGGGTCTGCCCTGTTCCAGACCGAACATCCGGAGTGGTTCAACGGCGAAGCATGGGGAAACCCTGCCTTTGATTGGAAAAACGAGGCATTCCGGGAATGGTATATTTCCAACGCGGTTGCAAATATCGAAAAAACGGGCGCGGACGGTTATCGTTGTGACTGTGAGCCGTTTACCGCCGGATATGAGGTCTTTTCGGAAATCCGCAAACGCCTGAGCGACCGGGGAATCCATATCATGCTCATGAGTGAAGACGGAAGCCTGCGGAAAGGTGTTTTTGATATGGAACAGGACGGCGTTCTGGACTATACGAAAATGACGCGCGGGCAACTGTATCAGAACCCGGTCAATTTCTATGTGGACGGGTACTTAAAGCTTGTGGATTCCGTGAAAGTGGGATACGGTCTGGGACCGCAGAGCCAGCAGGGCAGCACAAAGCGACCCAGAAGCGGTCGTTTCCGCTACTACACCAACTGTATCACCAATCACGATTATCAGAGCCGGAATGTCTGTAAAAACCGTCTGAAAATCGGGTATTCCGCCATCTATGCGCCGTTTATTCCGATCTGGTATATGGGGGATGAATTCGGTGTCGAAAAGGAGAATGCCGTTCTCTATGACGTCCCGGTGGATTATGCACTGGCCACCGATTCTTATGAGAACGCAATGTTTTATGAAGATGTCAAGCAGATGATTGCCATCCGTCGCACTTATCCGGAGCTGTTTGAGGAATATCCGATGGATCATCGGGATTCCAATATCTGCGAGGTTTCCGTGGAGGGGCTTGCCAATCTGCAGAATTACGCAAGGTACAAGGGAAACAAGGCAATTCTTGTGGTTGCAAACAACGAAGAGGAAGCGAGCGGTGCGTGCAGAATCACGGTTCCGTTTGAGGAAGCACAGCTTTCCGCTTACCGGATTTTTAAGATTACGGATCTTTTGACCGGTCGGGTGATCTTTGAGGGCTATCGGGAGGATCTGACCTCGTTTTCCGCAGTCATTCCGTATCAGTATATGGGTGTTTACCTTGTGGAAGGAAGATAACAAAAAAGGGAGTTAGCATGGATATTATCAAACAGATTGCATCGGAATTGTCTTTGAAGGAGGAAAATGTTGCCGCAGTGGTTTCTCTGATTGACGAAGGGAATACCATCCCGTTTATCGCGCGGTACAGAAAGGAAGCGACGGGCTCGCTTGACGATACGGTTCTGCGTACGCTTGCCGATCGCCTCAATGCATTGCGGAATCTGCAAAAACGCAAGGAGGAGGTCAGCGCGCTGATCGCCGAGATGGAAAAGATGACGCCGGAAATTCAGGCGGCAATTGACCGTGCCGGAACCGTGACGGAGGTGGACGATATTTACCGTCCCTTCCGCCCGCACCGAAAAACGCGTGCGTCCGTGGCACGTGAAAAGGGACTTGAGGCACTTGCGGTGCTCCTGATGGAACAGCGCGATTCGTACGTTCCTTCGATTCCGGAACAGGCACTTGCTTTTGTCAGTGAGGAAAAGGGCGTTGCGAGTGCGGAGGAAGCCATTGCCGGTGCGAAAGATATTATTGCGGAGGATGTTTCCGACCAGGCGGAGTATCGCAAGCGGTTGCGGAAGCTGACCTTTGACAACGGCACCCTGGTCGTGACAAAAGCAAAGGACGAGGATTCCGTTTATGCGCAATATTATGATTACAGCGAGGCGGTCAGAAAAATTCCGGGGCACCGGATTCTGGCGATCAACCGGGGCGAAAAGGAGGAATTTCTCAAGGCTTCTTTGACCGTGCCGACCGATCTTGTTCTGAATGAGTTGTTTTCGCGTGTTATTAAAAATCCGAAAAGCCCGGCGGCTTCCTACCTGTCGGACGCAATCATTGACAGTTATAACCGTTTGATCGCACCGTCGTTGGAGCGGGAAATCCGGAACGATTTGTTTGACAATGCCTGCGAGGGCGCCATCAAGGTATTTGCCGATAATCTTTCCCACCTCTTGATGCAGTCGCCGCTGAAAGGAAAAACCGTGCTCGGATTTGACCCCGGATACGTCAACGGGTGCAAAACGGCAGTTGTGGACAAGACCGGAAAGGTGCTTGATACCGCGGTGGTGTATCCGACCACAAAATCCAAATATAAAATTGAGGAGGCAAAGACGGTTATCAAACGGATGATCCGCACCTACCATGTCGACGTGATTGCAATCGGAAACGGTACGGCTTCCCGGGAGAGCGAGCAGTTCATCGCGGATATTCTGGCGGAGATTCCGGAGCCGTGCAAATATATTGTGGTCAGTGAGGCGGGAGCGTCCATCTATTCCGCATCAAAACTGGCTGCGGAGGAATTTCCGGAGTTTGATGTCATGCAGCGGTCTGCCGTTTCCATTGCCAGACGCCTGCAGGATCCGCTGGCGGAGCTGGTCAAAATCGACCCCAAGGGGATCGGTGTCGGGCAGTATCAGCATGATATGAAGCAGGCAAGATTGGATGAGGCGCTGACCGGTGTCGTGGAGGATTGCGTCAACGCCGTCGGCGTGGACGTGAATACCGCTTCCTATTCGCTTTTGTCCTATATTTCCGGCATCAATATGACTGCCGCGAAGAATATCGTCAAATACCGGGAGGAAAACGGAGAGTTTGCAAGCAGAGCACAGATTCTGAAGGTGCCGCGGATCGGCGCCAAGGCATACGAGCAGTGCGCAGGCTTTCTGCGTGTTCCCGGATCCGGAGAGATTTTGGACAATACCGGCGTTCACCCGGAATCCTATGCGGTTACAAAAGAGATTTTGTCCGCATACGGTTATGCGGAAGCGGACATCCGCGCCGGAAAAATGAAGGAGCTGACCGCAGCCATCCGCAAGGAGGGCATAGCGGGTGTTGCGGAACGCTTCGGCATCGGACAGCCCACGCTGGAGGATATTCTGAGTGAGTTGGAGAAGCCCGGCAGGGATGTTCGGGATTCACTGCCGCCCCCGGTTCTGCGTGAAGACGTGCTGTCTATGGAGGATCTTAAACCGGATATGGTTCTGACGGGAACCGTGCGGAATGTGATTGATTTCGGCGCTTTTGTGGATATCGGGGTGCATCAGGACGGTCTGGTGCATATTTCCCAGATCTGTGACCGTTTTATCCGGCATCCGAACGAAGTTCTTTCCGTCGGAGATGTCGTTAAGGTGAAGGTTTTGTCCGTCGATCTGAAAAAGAAACGGATTGCGCTGACCATGCGCCTCTGACGACTGTTTAGAAATAAACGCTTTCGCTCCGCAACAGGGACAGTGGGGAACGTCACGGTTCGGTATGTGTACATGTTGCACAAACTTTGGGCTGAAATTTTGGAGAAATACCATCTTCCATTTTTGCGGTATTTTTGCTATAATACTATGTGTTTAAGAGCGCCCGGCTGATGCGGGCATAAAACTGATATTTTTTTAGGAGGAAATTATACATGGCAAGCGTATCCCTGAGACACATTTTCAAGAAATATCCCGGCGGTGTCACAGCCGTATCCGATTTTAACCTTGAAATCAAGGACAAGGAGTTTCTTGTATTGGTCGGTCCTTCCGGTTGCGGAAAATCGACAACCCTGCGTATGATTGCGGGTCTGGAGGAAATCACGGAAGGTGAGCTCTATATCGGTGACAGACTGGTCAACGATGTTGCCCCGAAGGACAGAAAGATTGCAATGGTGTTCCAGAACTACGCCCTGTATCCTCATATGACCGTGTTTGAAAACATGGCATTCGGTCTGAAGCTCAACAAGACGCCGAAGGAAGAAATCAAACGCCGTGTGGAAGAAGCTGCCCGCATCCTTGACATCAGCCACCTGCTCGACAGAAAGCCGAAGGCTTTGTCCGGCGGTCAGAAACAGCGTGTTGCGCTGGGACGTGCAATCGTCCGTAACCCCATGGTATTCCTGCTTGATGAGCCTCTGTCCAACCTGGACGCAAAGCTCCGTGCAACCATGAGAACCGAGTTGACCAAGTTGCACAACCGCGTCGGTACCACTTTTATCTACGTTACCCACGACCAGGTCGAGGCTATGACCATGGCAACCCGTATCGTCGTTATGAAGGACGGCGTTATCCAGCAGGTTGATACTCCTCAGAACCTGTATGACTGTCCCTGCAACATTTTCGTTGCCGGATTTATCGGTACCCCGCAGATGAACTTCATCAGCGGTACGTTGACAAAGGAAGGCACGGATGTTTACTTCAACTTTGAAGATAAGAAGATCAAGCTGCCGGTTGAAAAGGCAAGCAATCCTGCATTGGCAGAGTATATCGGCAAAGAAGTTGTCTGTGGATTGCGTCCTGAGTGTATCCACGACAGTGCTCCCCAGGTTTCCGCTTATGCAGACAGTGCGGTTGAAGCGCATGTCGATGTGACGGAGTTGATGGGCGCGGAGATTTATCTGTACCTGGTAATCGGTGAAACGCAGCTGACTGCCCGTGTTTCCTCCAGAAGCACCGTGCGCGCAGGACAGGATATCACCATTGCCTTTGATATGTCAAGAATTCATATCTTTGATAAGGACACAGAAAAGTGCATTCTGCACTGAGTGCTATTTTGTGAACAGAAGCCGCACAAGGTTTTGTCTTGTGCGGCTGTTTGCTATAAAACGGAGGTTTGCGACATGGATTTATCGGGAATCAAAATCAATATCATCGGTGACAGTATCACGGAAGGTTGCGGGACATCGGGACCGGCATATGCCTATCCCTCGTTGCTTGCGGACAGAACCGGTGCGACGGTGCGTAATTTCGGCGTGTGTGGTACCCGTTTTGCACGCCAGACAAGACCATCGGAAATGCCGACTTTCGATTTGGATTTTGTCGGGCGTGCGGAAGAAATGCCGTCCGACGCGGATCTTGTGCTGGTATTCGGAGGAACCAATGATTTCGGTCATGGGGATGCACCGTTCGGGACATTTGACGACCGGACGGCGGATACGTTCTGCGGAGCGTGCCACGTGCTGATGCGGCGTCTGATTGAACGGTATCCGGATGCCGTGATTGTCTTTATGACGCCGTTGCACCGTGCGGATGAAAACAATCCGAAAACGGACAGCCGCACGGGGAAGACCTACGTCCTGGAAGACTATGTCAGGCAGATTCGTAAAACCGCCGCGTATTATGCGTTGCCGGTGTTGGACCTGTGGGGAATGAGCGGACTCCAGCCTGCCGTTCCTTTGGTGACGGAACGCTATATGCCGGACGGACTGCACCCCAATGACGCGGGGCATAGAATCCTGTGCGACCGCATTTTGGGTTTTCTCCGCGCACTTTAACAAGCGTAGCGTCCCTTTTTTGTGACGCGGTCTGTTTTGATCTGTTTTGAAAGGAGGAGCATACCCTGATGTGCTTTGGCAGGAAACGGTACATAAAGCCGATATATGAAGATCACAGTATCATTGTGCAGGTTTCGGACCCCTTTGTCGTAACCAAAAAGACCTATGTCACGGTTCCGAATCATTATACGGCTTACCTGTGCGACCGTGGAAAACGGATCGCCTGTCTTGAGAGCGGCAGGGACAACCGCCTTTCCAAAATGGGACAGGAAAATATAGGAAAACAGCTTCAGGTCGAATACATTCTCTCGGATACGGATCAGCAAATTCCGTGGGAGTTTCACGGGGTTGCCGTGAGGGATGCGGAAACGGGGGAGGTGTTCCATATCAGTGCAAACGGTCAATGCCGTGTGGAGGCGGATCCGTTGAAGCTGACCCGTGTGTTTGCGGTGAATGAGTCCATTACCGTGGATAAAATGCGGGAAAAATATGTATCCGTCGTGAGGCAGGTGGGAATGCCGATTCTGACCGGTTTTTTTGCGTCGCACCCGGTTTCCGTCTATGATGTCAACAGCCTGGTTCCCGAGGTGCGTGACGAGATACTTTCCGCACTGCAGGGCAATGAAGAGGCAGAAATGATCGGGTTTTATGTGACCGATCTGACGGTCGGAAAAATCCGTGTCGATCTGAATGACCTGAACAGAATTCAGACGGCACGCAAAGATAAAATAAATGCCTGTGTTTGAACCGGAGCGAAAAGGAGAAGCCTGAAAAGGGAAGCCGGTTGCGGCATAAAAGGTGTACGTCGTAGGATGTGCACTCTTTTTTTTGCGTAATACACAAAAAATATCGTTTTCGAATATGATAATTTTGCAAGTTATTTTATATAAACCTATTGACAAATTATTTTGATTGGTGTATAATGTATGGTGTAAGAAAAGGAGGTGCTGGAATGGGGAAGAGCGTATATTCGCTGGTGTTGGATGACGGATTGGTTGCCTGTGTCGATCGGTTGGCGTATGAAAAGATGACGAACCGTTCCGTGATGATCAATCAGATTCTCGCAGCCCATTTTTCGTACGAAACACCGGAGCAGCGGACAAGGAGGATCTTTTCTCAGATTCAGGAAACGCTGACCGGGCATGAATGCCTGCGACCCATAGCGGATCCTTCCGAAACGCTGTTGGCATTGCGTTCCTCACTTGTCTTCAAGTATAATCCGACCGTCCGCTACAGCGTGGAGCTGTTCCGGAACCGGGGAGATCTGCTTGGAGAATTGCGCGTGAGCATGCGCACGCAGAACCTCTCTTTGCTTTCCCATCTGCAATGTTTTGCCGAGTTGTGGATACGGGCGGAGGCAAAACTGATCGGAAAGGTCGGATACCGTACTCAGCACGGCAAATTTACGCGTGCTCTGCGCGGAAGCTTCAACGACCCGTTGATCGGTGAGAAGATTGGCGCATACATCGGCGCCTTCGATCAGGCGTTGAAATGCTATTTTGCCGACCCGGCACATCCGGAAGAGGTCAGCGGGCGGATTGAAGGCATCCTGCGCCAGTACCTCGATGCTTACGGAGAGTCTGTCTGAACACCTGAATAACAGAGGATAGGTTGTCCCATTATCAAAAAACAATCCTTTCAAAAAAGGAGGAAACTATATGAATACACAAAAACTTACACAAAAATCCATGGAGGCGATCCAGTCTGCACGTTCGCTTTCCGTGACGTATGGAAATCCGCAACTGGAGGAGGAACACCTTCTTTTGGCGTTGCTTCGGCAGGAGGACGGACTCATCGGTGAGCTGATCGGCTCTTTGGGTGTCCGCGTTTCCGATCTTGATGCCGCATTGGAAAGCGGAATCGCCGCATTGCCGAAGGTCAGCGGAGGCGCGGTAGAAGAAGATAAGATCTATGTTTCGTCAGCTCTGAATCAGGCGCTCAATGAGGCGGAGAAACAGGCTGATAAGATGAAGGATGAATATGTGTCTGTGGAGCACCTGTTGCTCGGCTTAATGGAGAAACCCTCCAGCACGATGCGGAGCCTGCTTGGCAGATACGATATTACCAAAGAAAAGGTGCTCGGCGCGCTCAGACAGATTCGCGGGAACCGCAATGTAACGAGCGATCATCCGGAGGACACCTATGACGTACTCAAGAAGTACGGTCAGGATCTTGTGGAACTGGCAAGACAGCAGAAGCTGGATCCGGTGATCGGCAGAGATGAGGAGATCCGGAACGTGATCCGTATTCTTTCCCGGAAAACCAAGAACAACCCCTGCCTGATCGGTGAGCCCGGCGTGGGCAAGACAGCGATTGCGGAAGGATTGGCTTTGCGGATTGTCAGAGGGGATGTACCGGAGAATCTGCGCGACAAATCCATTTTCTCTCTGGATATGGGTGCGCTGGTGGCAGGCGCCAAATACCGTGGCGAATTTGAAGAAAGACTGAAAGCGGTTCTGAACGAAGTCAAATCCAGCGAAGGAAAAATCATCCTCTTCATTGATGAACTGCACACCATCGTAGGCGCCGGAAAAACGGACGGTGCCATGGACGCAGGAAATCTGCTCAAACCGATGCTGGCGCGCGGAGAACTGCACTGTATCGGTGCGACAACGCTGAATGAGTATCGGCAGTATATCGAAAAGGATGCAGCCCTGGAGCGTCGTTTCCAGCCGGTGATGGTGCCGGAGCCGTCTGTAGAGGACACCATTTCCATCCTGCGTGGTCTGAAGGAGCGGTACGAGGTTTATCACGGCGTCAAAATCCATGACAATGCGCTGATTGCTGCCGCAACGCTTTCCAACCGTTATATTTCCGACCGTTTTCTGCCGGATAAGGCAATCGACCTGGTCGATGAGGCGTGCGCACTGATCAAGACGGAAATGAACTCCATGCCGACGGAACTGGATGAGATTTCCCGTAAAATCATGCAGCTTGAGATTGAAGAGGCGGCGCTCAAGAAAGAAACCGATAAGCTGTCCGCCGCGCATCTGGAACAGATTGAGAAGGAGCTTGCGGATCTGCGTGAACAGTTCCGCGGCATGAAGGCAAAGTGGGAAAACGAGAAGAATGCCATCGGCAATGTACAGCACCTGCGTGAACAGATTGAGCAGACCAATGCGCAGATCGAGCAGGCGCAGAGCCGGTACGACCTGGAAAAGGCGGCGGAACTGAAATACGGTGTCCTGCCTGGGCTCCAGAAACAACTGGCGGAGGCGGAAAAAGCAGCTGCGGACAGAAACCGTGAGGATTCGCTCCTGCGTGATAACGTCAACGAGGAGGAGATTGCAAAGATCGTTGCCCGCTGGACCGGAATTCCCGTTGCCAAGCTGATGGAAGGAGAGCGTGAGAAGCTGCTGCATCTGGACGAGATTCTGCATCG
>FR890489.1:2363-16396 GCA_000433415.1 Clostridium sp. CAG:448 | reverse complement strand
TGCCGCCCGAACCGCCCGAGGTTGTCTTCAGCCCGCGGATCGCATCCAGAATCTTATCCTTCTGCGCAACGGGAAGCACGTTGATCGCCTCGGTCGAGGAGGAATCAAAGGTCGTCACACCGCAGTAGTCGCGCGGGCTGAGGGAATCGAGAATCTCTTCCGCAGCCTTCAGCGCCGCTTCGAATTTACCCATGCTCATAGAGCCGGAGGCATCGATCACAAGCATCACCGCAAGCGGAGGGGTGTATTCGACCACCTGCACCGGCAGCATCTGCTGAAACAGGGTGCCCTCCATGTCCAGACGGTTGTAGGCGTGCGGAACCAGCGAACCGTTCAGCGTATCGTTCTCTCCGCCGACCGTAAACAGTCCCCCGCCGATGTTATAAACATAGTCATACAGCGTCTGCACGAAATTCTCCGGCATCGTTTCGGCAGTCAGGTCGGCGTTGGAAAGGTTCACAAGAAAAACCTCTTCGTAAGCCGACAGCTCCCGCACGTTTCCGGGGATCAGGTCCGCATCGGTGTGAATGTTGAGCACCTGCACCGTATGCGCTTCACCGAGAATCGACTTCAGCGTGTCCGCTTCGCCGCTCCGGCTTTCCAGAATCAGAATGTTTTCCAGCAGCGGAATATTCAGATACGCATGGTAGACGTTATTCTGCTCCACCGTATCGGAGGAATCCAATCCGACCAGCTGAAACTGCAGGTCGTGCACACCGGCTGACTGGAAAACGTGCGAAATCTCCACGGTCTGAATCCCCTTCTCCAGCGAAACGGCATGGGATCCGCTTTTGTAACCCATATCGGTCACATTCAGCGTAGCCGTTTCCGAAGCCTTGAGGTTGGTCTGCACGGTCAGGGTGATCTTTGCCTCCTGACCCGGGATGATCCGGTTTTCCGGCATCTTCACATCCAGAATCTGCATCTCGCTGTGTTCGGCGTTGGCAAGATTCACCGCGTCAACCTTGATCCCCTTTGCCGCCGCCAGCTTGACGGCTGACAGCGCGTTTCCGTCGGTTTGCAGGCCGTCGGACAGGATCAGAATCTTTGCGGTTTTGGGGTTTTCAAACTGCTCTGCCGCAAAAGCGATTGCGCCCGCCAGGTTGGTGGCACTGGTGTCCGGCTCGGCAGCGGCAAGATACTGCCGGTATGCCTCCCGCTTGTCGTAGGAGAGCGGCGCCGCATAGACCGTATCGTAGCCGAAGGTCACCACCCCCAGCTTATAGTTTTTGTCGCAGGCATTGATGACGTCCTGCAGGAAGTCATCCCGCAGCGACTCGTTTTCCGTTCCGCTGTCCGAGCGGTCAACCAGAACGATCAGCTCGTTCTGGCGGTTCGGCAGCTCATAGGTAAAGGTCATACCGGCAACCATCGCCACGCAGAGCACCATTGCCAGCGTATGAGTGACAACCGAAATGATGCGGTTGCGGTTCCGGCGGTATTTTTTGCTCAGCCGGAAAAACGGGAAAAAGCTGAAGAACAGAACCGGGATCAGAAGGAGAAGCAGCCACGGGTGTTCCAATTCAATTTTGAAATCCGACATCGGGAATCTCCTTTCTCATATCGATTCTCTGGAATGCAGCCACCATTCCGCAAACAGGAGGAACAGTGCCACCGCAGCGATCCACATCAGCAGATCGGTCGTGTGTTCTTCTGTTGTCGACTCCGAACGGAGCACAGGCAGCTCATCAACCGTTTTGGTGATGTTGCTCTCGCTCTGCGGAATATGGACAAAGAACTGCTGCAGCTCGGTTGCGCCCTTCATGTTGGTCTGCATCACGGTATAGTCGCCGGGCTGCGTCAGCACAACCGTTGCCGGCAGGCTGTCAAAGCCCGCTTTCTGGTATCCGGGGCCGTCCAGAATCACGTCCGTGCCTCTTGCGTTCACGGTAACGCTCTCTCCGACCTCAAAGGCATTCCCCGTCAGGGTCGCCGGGAAGAAATACGAAAACAGATTGTACATCATAACCGGAAAATCGAGGATCACACCAAGGCTGGAGTTGTTCAGGTCCAGCGTCAGGACAACCGTTTTTGCCCGTTCCTCGTTTTTCACCAGCAGGATGGGATCACCGTGATAATAGAGCAGCTCCGCATACCCTTCCGACGAATTGACGCGGCGGTATTTCGCCACGGTAATCCGGTCCGGATTGACATGATCGGTCAGCGGATGCGTCACACCGGAAGCCAGCGTGGAAGAGCTGTCAACCGCCACCGAATCGCCGAAATTCAGGCCGCTGCCGCCGGGTGCCTTGTCCGGGTCAGCCAGCAGGACCACACCGTCGGTCGGCATTTCGTCCGGCATCCGGTGTTCAAAAATATACAGGTCAAACCCTTCTGTTTTTGCGTCCGCAAACGCAACCGTTTTGATATCCAGCGTATAGGTGTTCATCAGCGACTGCCGCATGGAACGCAGCACGCCGGAGAAGAAGTTGTTCGACTGCGTGCTGGCATACTGGATACGCAGCACCGGTTTTTCTCCGCCGTAAACATTGAACGTGTTGTCCTTTTCAAAGCCGTCATCCTCGTCGATATGAACATACATATATTCGAAGCTGACGATCGGTGCATCCGCCGCAAAATCCTCCATGGTGAATTCCATCGTCTTGGTGGAATCCGCATCGCTGAAGTATTCGGTTTTGGTTGCACTCAGGTTCACTCCGGGGCTGGTCACGGTTCCGTTGCTGTCGGTCTTTTTGTTCACACCGAACAGCTCGCAGGAAACCGCCACCGCTTTGGACCTTCCGTAGCATCCGACATCCACCAGAAAGGAATATGCATTGGTCTGCTCCAGAAGATTCGGAACGCAGTTGAGGACAGCGGCATTCCAGTCATCTGCCGATGCAACATTCACAACCCGGTAGCCGTTCTGATTCATATACTCGGTTGCGGTATAAAGCAGCACCTCGGATTCGGAATTCTGCGTCAGAATGGTTTCCGCCAGCTCGGCGGCACCGTCCAGATCGGCGCTCCCGTATCCGCAGGAGGAACCGCCGCTGCACAGGGCAACCAGCTTCGCGTTGACATCCGAAAGGCTGTCGGCGGTTGCACGGGACACCAGCAGATAGGCATCCGAATCCGCCACAATCACGCTCAGGGCACCGTCCCCGGCGGAAAGCGTTGTCTCGGCCAGCGCCTTGACCTGTTCCACCGCACGCTCAAACCGGGTCTTTCCGTTGCTCTCCACCATCATGCCGGCAGAGGCATCAATGATCGCCACCTTTTCGTTTTTCGTGGTCGATGTCAGATGCCGGATCACCGGCTGTGCCAGGAGCAAACCGAATGCCGTCAGTGCGAGGAACTGACACAGAAAGATCAGAATGTTTCGCAGCCGGCTGATCGGCACCCGTTTTTTCTTATATTTCAGACTCAGCTTCCAGATATAGGTACTGGAAACTAGCTTTTGCTGATAGTTCGGCTTGATCAGGTAAATAAAGATCAGAATTCCCGATCCAAGCAGACCCAGCAGACCAAGTGGGACAAGTAAACTCATTGCATGATACCTACTTTCAGCAACTCGCCGAACAGCACCCGCTCAATCGGCTCTTTGCTGTTCACCGTAATATAGCCCGTGTCACGTGACGAGCAGAACGACTTCATGTCGGCAAGAAAATCCCGCAGGGCTTCATCGTACGCCGCGAGCATTCCGGATGTAATCTTCAGACGCATATTCCGGCTGTCGAACGGATCGGTTGCCTCCGCGTCCATCAGATTGACGTTTCCGCTGTAGCCGGGATCCAGCTCCTCCGGCGTCAGAACCTGCAGCAGCAGGACCTGGCGGTTCTTATATCGCAGATAATCCACCGCCTTCTTCCAGTTGCTGTCGGTCAGAAAATCCGAAATAATCACCGTCAGACCGTCCCGTGTGCCGGTTTCACAGCCCGTTACGGCGGCGGCAATGTCTGCCTCACCGTCAAATTCGGTCTGCTCCAGCGACGCGATCGCCCGGAAGAACGCCTTCTTGCCGACCAGCACACCGTAGGGATCCTCCGCACGGTCCTCCTTCATCAGCTTGAAGGAGACCTTGTCGGTGTTATGGACAGACAGAAACCCGAGCGCCGCTGCCGCCGCAATTGCGTAGGCAGCTTTGCCCGGATGAACCTTGCCCATTGATGCGGAACAATCCAGGAAGATTTGCGTATGCATCTGTCTTTCGTCGGTGAACAGCTTCAGAAAATATTTCTCAAAGCGACTGTACAGATTCCAGTCAATCCGCCTGATGTCGTCCCCGAGCATATACTCCCGGTAATCGGCAAACTCCACCGTCTGCCCATAGGTTTTTACAAGGTGTTTTCCCCCGAAAAATCCCGAAAGATCCGAGCGCAGGTTGAGCGCACAGGTTTCCAACCGACTGAAAAATGCATCATTCAGATAGGATGTCTTCATTCTGATCGTTTACCGCTTTTGTCCTTGGCAGAAATGCCACGGCAAATAAATCCTTTCTTTGGGTTTGACCGTTCTCCGGCAGCCGTCAGGCTTTTTTGCCGGAGAAAAGTCCCTTCTTGGTCTCCGCCTTTGCAGCGGCTTCTTCTTTTTTCGGGTTCAGGCCGAACCGAGTCCCAACTTCCTCAACGATCATCCTGACGATGGCATCGGGCGCAACGCGGTCTGCAATTGCCTCAAAGTTCAGCTTCATTCTGTGCCGCAGAACGGGGGTGGCAAGCGCATTCACATCGCTGTAAGCCACATTGAACCGGCCGTTCATCAGCGCCTTGACCTTTGCCGCAGAGATCAGTGCCTGACCTGCACGCGGGCTGGCTCCAAGACGCACGTATTTTTTCGCAGCCTCGGACGCACAGTCGCTGTTCGGATGCGTTGCCAAGCAGAGCGTCATGGCATACCGCATCACTTCCTCGGCAACCGGCACCTGATTGGCGGTCTCGCGCATTTTCAGCAGCTCCTCACCGCTGCAGACCGGCTCCGAGACTTCTTCCATCGTTTTCTGCGTCATATCCACAATTGCCATCAGCTCATCCAGCCCCGGGTTCGGAACGATCAGGTTGAACATGAAGCGGTCCATCTGCGCTTCCGGCAGCGGATAGGTGCCGTCCTGCTCGATCGGGTTCTGCGTGGCAAGCACGAAGAACGGCTCCTTCATTTTCCGGGAAACACCCATCACGGTAACCGTGTGCTCCTGCATCGCCTCCAGAAGTGCGGACTGCGTCTTCGGGGTGGCACGGTTGATTTCATCGGCAAGCACGATGTTGCTGAAGATCGGACCGGGCTGGAACCGGAACTGCGAGTTTCCGTCCTCCCCCTTGACAATGATGTTGGTACCGGTCACGTCCGCAGGCATCAGGTCCGGAGTGAACTGAATCCGGGAGAACGGCATATCAAACACACGGCCGAGTGTACGGACCAAACGGGTTTTTCCGACGCCGGGAACGCCCTCAAGCAGCACGTTGCCGCCTGCGATCATGGCAATCACGGTTCCCTCCACAACTTCCTGCTGACCGATCACGTCGCAACGGATCTGGGTGAAAATATTCTCGCAGTTCTCGCTGAACTGCCGGATGCTTTCCTCTGTGATCATGTTATAGTCTTCCTTTTCTCAGTGTTACGGGCATCGGCAAGCGCTCAGATGCTACCGTAGTATTTTTCGATGAAATCCTTCAGATAATCCGGCAGCTCGCCGCCGTTGCGGATGATCTCCATAGCCTGGTCGTAATAGGTATCGTACACATCGCGGTAATCGGTTTTGCCGTCGATAACCTGGTTGCCCTCGGTCCATCCGCCGCCGGCGCCGTCACCGCGGCCGTTCCGGCGCCGTCACCGCCGCCGGTTCCTTTTCCGCCGCCTTCCTGACCGCCGTTGCCGGAGCCGCTGCCTTCGCCCTTGTCGCCTTCTCCCTGACCTTCGCCGCCCTCTCCACCGCTGGAACCGGCAGAGGAGGAGCCATCGGTCTTGCTGTCATCCGGGACATCCGGGTTGGTGTCGGCTTCCTTGTCGTCGCCCGAAGAGCCATCGTCGTCGTCTTCGCTTCCGTCCCCGATCTCCTCAAAGATCGCACTGACCTCCAGGTCATCGCTCAGACCGCAGTCCGTGCGCTCCGGATTCTTGATTCCGTCGCTCCATTTGACGAAAATCCATCCGTCCTGCGGCACCGCCACAACAGTCTGGGCATCACCGCCGGCAAGAACCGTCTGATCCGTCTCTCCCATAATGTCCCCTTCCCCTTCGGTGAGGTAGGTTACGGTGAAGAAGGTATCCTTGCGGTCATTCAACGGGAGAATATCCGGGGATGGGATCACACCGGATCCGGTCAGCCCCATAACGGTCGTCATGCCTGCTCCCATCAGCAGCGCCACGCAGAGCGCCACCACAGCGCCTGCCTTCAGATTGAGCAGCGGAAAGCCCGCGCGAACCTGCTCCGGCTTCACGCTCTTCACCTTTTCACGGGTGTCCTCGCGCTGCATCCGGGCGATGTAGGAATCATCCCCCATCAGCTCCAGCATGGTAACCGTCCGTTCGTCCAACCCCATCCGGTCAATCCGGCGTGCAACCGTCTGCTCGGTCGGGCGGAATTTCAGAACAAACAGCAAAATTGCGCCGATCAGGAAAGCGCCCCCTCCAATGGCAAGCGGCACCCAGATCCGCGTAAAATTCAGCAACCAGCAAACCAATGCCGACGCAAAAATTGCGCCAGAACCGATCATCAGACCGAAGCAGATGGCTTCAAGCACCCCTTCGCGCACCATGCGTCGGTGATATTTCCTGAATAAAAGATTCTTTTCCAACATTGTTTGTCTCCTCCTTTCGTGCAGAAGTGACTGATTGTGTATATTTCAATCAAAACTTGCAAGGAATTTGAAAATTTTGTTGTTTCCCATAAAACAACAGTAGCATTCGCCGGGGTTTCCCCCAGCGAACGCTGATGTCTGCCTCATAGAGTCAGTTTGTTATCGTTATTCACCTGTGTAGCTATAAACAACGGTTGCATAGCAGTAGCTAAGCCAACGGGAATCGAAGGTATCCGGAACGGCGTTTTCTGCAAACGACACGCAGATTGTCTGCGTAGTCTGCCACTTGTAGAATGCCCGGTTCCCGATGTAGGTAACGGATGTGGGGATTACCAGCTTCGTCAGAGCCTTGCAGTTGTAGAACGCATAGCCTCCAATCTCGGTTACCGATGCCGGAAGGACCAACTCCCTCAGCGAGGTGCAGTTGTAGAACGCATAGTTTCCGATCGACACCGTGTTGTCCGGCAGAGAAACGGATTCCAGATTCCTTGCACCGTAGAAGATATAGGAGGCAAGCGTCAGCGGCTTGGTGCGTCCCGCTTCGAAGGTCACAGTCTTGAGTGCGCTGCCGTAGAAGGGACCTTCCTCACCGATGCAGGTCAGAAGGCTGACCTCCTTCGGGATCTTCAGCTCGGTCAGATCCGACGGAATCCATGCAAGCACCCATCCGGACTCTGCGTCATTGTAGTAAATCACGCCGTCGTCGAAGAAGGACTTGCAATCCTTGTTGTCGGGAGAAACCGTAACGGTTGTCAGAGCACCGTCTGCTTTGCACTTTGACAAAAGCTCAAAGAACGCAGCCGGCGTCATCGAAGACGGAATCGTTGCAGGAATGACATATTCCTCAACCGTCTCCGGGAAGAACAGGATCGTGGTCATCCCGGCATCGTACAGCACGCCGTTTTCATCGAACAGGAACGAGGTGTTGCCTTCTTCGATTTCGATCGAATCAAAGGTATAATCCGTAAAGAAGTCTTCCGGCAGTTTCTTCGTTCCCGCAGGAATCGTGTAGGTCGTTTTGGAGGACGGGAACAGTACGATGTTCCAATCCAGATCGTAAACAACGCCGTCACGCTCGCGGAAGGACTGGTTTGCAGGGTCGACCTTAAAGCCGTCAATTGCCTCGCAAGAGGAGAACGCGCTCGAATCAATGGAGGTCACCGTTGCAGGAACCGTGAACGCCGTCAGTGCATAGCAGTTTCCGAACACGCCGGACGGCAGGGTCTTGATACCGGAGCCGAGCGTCACCGAAACCAGTTCCTCGCACCCGTAGAACGCATGCGCCCCAAGAGAGGTCACCGTTGCGGGAATGGTCAGAGTAGTCAGCTTGGTGTACTGGAATGCATATTCGCCAACGGAGGCAACGGAGGACGGGAAGGTAAAGGATTCCAGCGCCGTTTCGGAGAACGCATAGTTGCCGATCTTGGTCAGCTTGCTGCCTTCCTCAAAGGTTACCCGTTTCAGAGAGGAGCACTCGCTGAACAGTCCGTAATACTTGCTGGTACCGAACAGCTCTGTGCCGCGGTTCGGAATCTCGGTCAGGCTTGCGGGCAGTTCAATGCTCTCCAGCCCGGTGCAGCCCTCAAAGGTGCCGACATACAGAATCTGAATCACGGAATTTCTTGCAAAGTTCACGTTCTTCAGTCCGTAGCAATCCTCAAATGCACAGATTCCAAGAGTCTGCAGCGTCGACGGCAGGTTTACGGTCACAAGCGAAGAGGATTCCCTGAAGGCCTCTCTGCCAACCGAAATCAGTCCCTCCGGCAGCGTTACGGTGATGAGCGAATAGCAGTTTGCAAACGCGCTGTCACCGATCTCACGCAGGCTTGTGGGAAGTACAACGGCACTCAGCTTTGTGCTGGTAAATGCGCTGTTACCGATTGCCGAAAGCTTGCTGTTATTCTCAAAGGTCAGGGATGCAAGAGAAGAATAAGCGAATGCGGAATCATCGATCGCAACGGTTCTTGCCGGAATCTCAATCGTGGAAACTCCCGTATAGGAGAACGCCTGATAACCGATTACAAGTGCCTCGGTTCCGCCCTTGGTAAAGGTGACGGAGGTCAGTGATCTGCAACTCTGGAATGCATTTCTGCCAACCAGCTTCAGAGAAGCGGGCAGCGTTACGCTTTGCAGATTCCTGTTTCCGTTGAACGCGACGTCAGCAAAGGTCTCGGTTCCCTCGGGAACGCTGTAGGACGAGTCGGTACGGGTGGGAAGATAGTAAACCAGCATCTTTCCGTCTTTGGAGAAGAGCACGCCGTCAATCGACTGGAACTGTTTGTTCTGCGCGCTGACATTCAGATTCTGAAGTGCCTGGCAGTTATTCACCACGGAGGATTCAAACGAGTTCAGTGCCGCAGGAAGCGTAAGAGACGTCAGCTTTGCGCAGGACATGAACGCATCCTCACCGATGGATGCAACCGTATCCGGCAGCACGATCTCGGTAATTGCCGTAAAGCAGAATGCCCGTTTGCCGATCTCTTCGCAGCTGCTCCCCGCCGCAAAAGTAATGGCGGTTACATTT
This sequence comes from Clostridium sp. CAG:448, assembly GCA_000433415.1. GTDB lineage: Bacteria > Bacillota > Clostridia > Oscillospirales > CAG-272 > CAG-448. The sequence continues at coordinate 7,135 of FR890489.1, read as the reverse complement.
CTACAGTAGTCAAACGCAGATGCCGCGATCTTTTTCACCGATGCGGGAATTTTCACGCTGCCGGACGTCGCCTGCGGGCAGAAAATCAGCTCGGTTTTGTCCGCATTGAATACCATACCGTTTTCGGAGGTGTATTCGCTCTTGCCTTTCCCGGAAATCACAACGGATTCCAGGTAAGCACCGAAGGTTGACTTACCGCCAGCCAAAGGAGCGGTCACATTGCCGTCCGCATCCGTAAAGGAAGCAAGTCTTGCGGGCAATGTCACGGCTTTCAGACCGCTGTTTCCGTTGAATGCCGAATCACCGATCGTCAGGGGTGCGGTGCCACCCATTTCAAAGTTCACAGTAGTCAGGGGCGCATAGGCGAATGCCTCTTTCCCGATTGCAATCCGGTCCGCGGTGTTCTGCACCGACTTCGGAATGGTAACGTCCGTCAGCGCCGTGCTCGAGAACGCACTTTCACCGATTGTGGTCAGGCGGCTCGGATGCTCCGCAGAACCAAAGGTCACACTCTCCAAGCCGTACAAGTAATAGAAGGTTTCTGCCTCGATCAAGGTCAGTCTGCCGGGGAGAGCCAGCGATTTCACACCGGACGAGCTGTACAGAATGTTGCCGTATTTCTCTTCGTAAGCAACACCGATTGCCAGATCGACCGTACCGTCCTCAAACAGCAGCTCCGTCAGGGAGTAGTTATTCGCGAACGCGTAAGTCGCAATGCTTTTCACCGAAGCAGGAACCGTGAAGGTCTGGAAATCCGCGCCGCTGAAGGCATATGCTCCGATTGTCTGCAGGGTCGAGATTCCCGTAAAGGAAACCGTCTGGATGTTGGCATCCTCGAACGCATGGTTTCCGATGTCGGTCAGGCTTGCCGGAATGACAAGCGCAACGCCGTCGGACGTGCTGCTGCCGAGAGATTCAAACGCATGATCGCCCACGGTCACTGCACCGCCGATGCCGAACACGGCAACCTTAGTGTTTTCCGCAAACGCATATGCGCCAATCGAAACCGCCGCATTTTGCGGAAGCTCCAGCGCAGTCAGCTTCAGGCCGTAGAACGCATACTCTCCGATTTCCAGCTTTCCTGTGCTCTGCCCGAAGGTCACCGTCGTCAGCGCACCGCATTCACGGAACGCTTCGTTGCCGACCGACGTAAGAGACGCGGGAAGCGAAACGGTTTTCAGCGATTGATTGCCGCGGAACGCGCCGCCCGCAATCGCGGTCACCCCTTCCGGAACCGTAAAGGTTTCATCGGTCTTGCCGGAAGGATACAGCAGGAGCGTGCCGGGTTTGTTGTCGCCCGTCTTGGTGTACAGAACACCGTTTTCATCGGACAGGAACAGTGCGTTGTCCTTGTCCACCTCAATCGACACCACAGACATGCCGCTGAAGAAGTTCGTCAGGGCAGTCACATTCTTCGGGAGCTTCAGCGTTCCGACCGTGCAGTCGTAGAACGCGCTGTTGCCGAACGAAAGCGTCTTGTCGCTTTCGGAAATCGTAACGTTCAGCTTGCCGAATCCCGCAAATGCCTCATCGCCGACAGACGTAACGGTCGACGGAAGCACCAGGGTCTTATCCAGGCTGGTATCCCGGAAGGAAGCGCTCTTTTTGAACGCGCCGACACCGATTTTGGTTACGCGGCTGCCGTTTTCAAAAACGATTTCCGTAATACCGGTGCCGTAGAATGCGTAATCACCGATGACCACATCGCTGATGCCCGCTCCGAAAGTCACCGAGGTCAGCTTGGTCCGGTTTGCGAACGCCGCATTGCCAATGGAGGTCACACGGCCCGGCAGAACCAGCTTCTGCAGCCCGTAGGCAGACAGGAACGCGCTGTCACCGATCTTCGTAACGCCCGCCGGAATCTCATATCCGTCTGCGCTCTTTGCCGCAGGGAAGTAGACCAGCGAAACGCCCTTTTCGCCGAACAGAACGCCGTCAACGGATGTATATTCCGCGCCTGTTCCCTTCGCCACAACCACGTCTGCAAGGTTTTCGCAGCCTTCAAACGCGTTCGGCGTATTTTCAAATACCATCTCACCGTTGACCGTTGCATACGCCGTCAGCGAAATGCTCTGCAGTCTTGCCGGGAGGGCAATCACCGTCAGCTCCGTGCAGTTCAGGAATGCGCGGTCGCCGATAGTCAGCCCCTTCACGCCGTTGGTCGCGCCTGCTTCCGCAAAAACGACCGATACCAGCTTTTTGCAGTTGGCAAATGCTTCGGTTCCGATTTCGGTCACGCTGACCGGAAGAACGATTTTGGACAGTCCGGAGCCTGCAAACGCAGAACGCGGAATCATATCCACACCGCTGGGAACCGTGTAGGAACCGGTCTTTGCCATCGGCATCAGAACCGGGCGGGGTGCGTGTATTGCGTCGCTCTCTCCACTGTCAAACAGCACGCCGTCTGCCGAGGAGTAGCGGGAATACTTGACATCGCCGCTGCTGTACACCGTAACCGACTCCAGCTTTTCGCAGCCCTCAAATGCGGTATCTGCCGCAATTCTGGTCAGCGTATCCGGAAGTCTGATTTCGGTCAGCATCTCGCAGTTTTCAAACGCGCCGCTGATGATTTCGGTCACCGGCAGTCCGTTATAGGTTGCGGGAACCGTCACAGAGGAGACCAGATCAATCCGCACGCCCTTGGAGACAGCATAGGAATTGCCGATCTTTTCATAGCGCAGAACCGAATCCACCCAGAAGGCATAAACGGTCACATTGTCATCCACATAGTTCCATGCCTTCAGGGAATTTCCTTCCGCATCCGTGTAGGCAATGCCGGCTCCGTAGGGAGCGCTGAACCAGCCGCCGAATGCACTGGTCCCGGACGATGCGGTCGGAACCTTCAGCTGATACTGTTTGCCGAAACAAACGGTTTCGGTTCCGTCGGTGCCGTCACCGGTGTTGTAATGAACGGTATAAGCCTTCGGCGTGTAGTAAGCGTAGAGGACGGTTTCGCCGGATTCCACAAAGTAAGCATCGGAATATCTTCTGCCGTTGCTTTCCGCGCCGCCCGGCAGATTATACCATGCCGAGAAATCGTAGCCGCTCTTGGTCAAAGTCGGAAGCTCAATCCGGTCGCCGATCGCCTTATAAAGCGATTCCACCGCGCTTCCGCCGCGTCCGTCCAGCGTCACTTTATGCGCGGTAACGGTCATTTCCGCCCATTCGGAATCATAGACTCCGTTGTTGAAACGGACCCGCACCGTGTTTTCACCGCTCTTGGTAAAGCTGGTCACCCGGTAGAAGCTGTCGCCGCTGTCAACCGTTGCAACCGTAACGCCGTTGATCTGCACCTCATAGGTCAGAGCGCCGACAACAGGCGTCCAGCGCAGAACGCTCTGGCTGTAGGTCAGGAGCGGATTCATGGCATTGTAACGGACGGTCAGCTGCTTTTCCGCAGAACCGTTCGCGCCGGTCACCTTCAGCGTCAGCGTGTAATCCGCGCCTTCCGCAAAGGTTGCGGCTTCTGCCAGATCCACCGTTGTCTTGCCTGCTTCCACAGCAAGCGTCCGGTCGCCAAGTCTGACTTCATAGGAAGTCGCACCCGGAATCGCATCCCAGGTCAGAACGGTGCCGATCAAGCGGACGTTCTCCGGAGTTGCCGGTGTTTTCTTTTCGTAATTCACGGTCGCTGCCGCCGGCGAATTGTAGCCGTGCGCAACCGGTGTTACGCTGATGCTGTAGCTTGCATCCGTGAGTGAGGAAAGCGAGAAGGTGTCGCCGAGCACCGTATAGGTTTTGTCGCCTGCCGCAACCAGATACGCGGTTGCGCCGGTAACAGGATTCCACGACAGCACATCATCAGTAACCTTCAGTCCGTCAACCGCGCCAAGCGTTCTTTCATAAGTGAACACAGCGGTCGAGGATGCACGGCCGTTGGCAACCGCCGTAACCGTAAAGGTAATGCCGCCCGCCTTCATCTCGCAGTTTGCGAAGTTGAAGTACAGCGCAAGTCCGTTATCAAACGCCTCATGCCGGTGCTCTGCGTTGCCGCAGTTCACCGAAACGAGATACTTTTCAGCGCCCGCAACGCCGCGGAACACCAGAACCGACGGATCGATTACGGTAAAGCCGCCAACGCGATCCAGTGCCTTGTTGGTATAGACCCGCACTGCGGTTTCGGTCACCGCATTGCCGCCTGCATCAACCGCCGTCACTTCAATGCGGTAGTCACCCGCCATCGCAAAGCTGACCGGGAACAGTGTTGTGGTCGTGCGCTGATTGTCCACCATCACCGAACCGTCCGGGGCGGTGATTTTCACCAGATAAGCAGTGGATCCGACCGAATCCCATGTCACCGCAGTATCCGAAACGCTGACCGCGGGAACCGCAAAGGTTGCGTTCGCCTGCTGCCAGACTGCAAAGAGTGTGGTGTCCGCCGTGAAGACGGTTCCGCCATTTTCGCTGCCTTCTTCAAAGCGGTAGGAGAGCTTGCCGCTCTCGTTTGCCGTGCTGACCCACCAGCCGACGAAGGTGTAGCCCTCTCTTGCTGCGGGAACAGCCGCATTGTACAGCTTACCGCCAATGGTTTCCGCGTCCGCAAGCTTCCCGCCATCGTAGCCGAGATCATAGCTGATGCGGTATTCCGGCGAGCCGGCAGTCTTTTCCGCCCAGCGGGCACGCAGGGTCAGCTCCCCGGTCACAGGGGTTGCACCGAACGCAAACGGCTTCTGATAGGCTTCGTCGCTGTACCAGCCGATAAAGACATACCCGTCACGGGTCGGAATTGCCGGTGCGCTCAGGGACTTGCCGTTGAGCACCGACGCCGATTC
>FR890489.1:0-2347 GCA_000433415.1 Clostridium sp. CAG:448 | reverse complement strand
TTCCACCGCGCTGCCGCCTGCCGTATCAAAGGAAACCGTAAAGTTTACCTTTTTCAGAAAACGCAACTGTGCACCGTCGTAATCCAGAGTCAGCACATTTCCTTCAAAGGTCGCCGTGCGGGTCGCATCGCCCTTTTTCAGGGTCAGAGCTGTACCGTCCAGCGTGTAGGTGCCGTTCTCTGTAGAGCCGCTGACGGTCAGAGTATAGGTGCTCTTTCCTCCCAGCGTCATCAGGTACTCATCGCCCGAAGCGGGATCGAAATAATACGTCCCTGCCTCGGCTCCGGAGTCAGGAAGCTCCGGCTGCTCGTTCTGTGGGTCCTTTTTGCATCCTGCGAATGCCAGAACGAGCATTCCCAGCAATGCACAGACCACAAGAAGGAGTCTGCGTTGTCTGTCTTTCATTTTCTTTTTCCTCCTGTTGCGCCTCTGCGCAAGAATCCAAACCGGCAGAACCGTCTTTGCGGCACCTTCTGCAGAATGCAGATCCCGGAAATCCGGAATCTTTTGCTCCGCTTACGGGTCCTTATGACCAGCTACCCATTATATCAGACATTATAATACCTTTTTATGCATTTGTCATTTGTCAGTTTTATGCATTTGTCAATTGTCAGTATCGACAGAATTTGCAAGTTTACGGGCAAGCGGTTTGCAAAACGACACAAATTTTGCTTTTTCGGGAGTGATCCGACATCAAAACACGAGAAAACCAGAAGATTTTTATATAATATTAAGATCATTCAGATCAATGCCCGGATATCCAAAGCATTGCGGCAGTGATTTCTGCACCACAGCACATTCTGAAAGCCCCGGATTCCGAGAAACAGACGTGAAACCGTTTGGTTATACATTCATAATAATTATGCATCTTTTTTATGCGAATCTTCTGTTTTTTGAATAAAAATTCAGTCCTCTTTTTATAATAGGATTTATTCTTATTCTAATATCGGAACAAAAGTCAGAAAATCGCTCTGTTGCCGTAAAGTACGTTGTTTGTTTTTTACAAAATCAGATTTTGATTATCAATCCGGCTTTCTATTGTGTCAAAAAGCCCTGATTCCGGCTTTCTCTGCTCCCGATGCGGAATTTTCCGTTCCGGCAGGTTGATCCTGCAAGTTTCGCGCGCGGTGGTATCATTTTCCGGCAGGATCCGCCTGCAAAACCGCCCTGTTTCCGGCAGAAGCGCCCCCGGAAGCCATTTTGCCGCTGACAGCATCCCGGGTCCGCCGTTTTTTTCATTGACAAATCGCTGTTTTTGTATTATAATGATAATAACCAAGCAAATTCAGGCAGCACCGCGCACTTTCAATGCCTGCGGCGTCGCCTCAAAAAAAGGTGGGAAGAACATGCCGGATAACAGACGCGTTCGCATGACCAAAAAGCTGATTAAGGATGCTTATCTTGAGCTTCTGGAAAGCAGTCCTTCGGAGAAAATATCCGTTACCGATATCTGCAAGGTTGCAGATGTCAACCGCTCCACGTTTTATATGTACTATGAGGACACCATCGCACTGCGACAGGATACTCCCGCCTTGCCTCCGCAAGCATGGTTTTGAGCAAGTTGTTAACCAGTCTCACATCGGTGAACTTCGCAGCAACCGGCATGAGCGTGTCTTTGAGGGTTCGGTCGTTCTGGCAGGATTGGAGCGTTTCGCACCATTCTTCAAAGATGGTGTCGGGAATCTTCTCCTTCAGATGGACGATTGCCATCTGCACATCCGGCGTGATGGAAGTCGTTTCGGCGAGAAAGCTCTCAAAAATGCCCCTCACAGGCGGTTTGAGATAGTCGATGTTCTCCGCCACCGCGTCGATGATGCTGTCGCTCCGGACATACGAAGTCGTGATGATCGACAGCGCGGTCTCCAGTTCTGCCTTGACATGACGCTCGTAGGTGTCGAGCGTCCGGATAGTAACCGAGAATTAAGTCTTTGATCTTTCCGCTCTCGTCGGGTTGATAACCGAGAACAAGCAAGTCCTCGTCCTGCATTACCTTTATCTTTATCCAATCGAACGTGCGCTTGCCTATATGGTACAGCCCGTCTTTCTTTTTGGCGACTATTCCCTCCAAATTCTCTTTCTTGGCAAGCTCGAAGAAGGCAACGCCTTTCTTCTCTATACAAAGATTTGTATTAAATTGTGGGTGTCAGACGGGGATTAAAACGAAGTCGTCAGTTCGAGTCCTGTTTTTCAAAAAACAGGTCAAAATGCAGCTCCTGAATTCAAATATTCCGCGAAGTGCGCAAACCACAAGATATAGCAGCAAAAAAGCACAAGACCTACTAAATCTTGTGCTTTTTATGTTTTGTAGCTTTTTCGTACTACAAAGATGGCTCCCCCTACTGGACTT
>FR890488.1:13187-18110 GCA_000433415.1 Clostridium sp. CAG:448 | reverse complement strand
GGGTTGGTGCCGCAGATGTTGGCGCAATCCGCCGACAGGGAACAGATCGATCGTTTTGTGCAGAGCAGTGGTCTTTCCTGCATTGAATGCGGCTGTTGTGCCTATGCCTGCCCTGCAAAATTACCGCTGGTGCAGTCAATCCGCTATGGAAAGCGTGCTGCCAGACAGAAATTGTCCCAAAAGAAGGAGGAAAAGAAATGACTGATGCACCGGATAACAATGTTCGTGTATCCTGTTCACCGCATTTGTGCGGAAACAGGACAACGCGGCGGATTATGATCGACGTATCCATTGCCCTCCTGCCTGCTTGCGGAATGGGAATTTATACGTTTGGAATACGCGCACTGGCGGTTTTGGTTCTGTGCGTTGCTTCCTGTGTCATGTCGGAATTTCTGTTTTGCCTGCTGATGCATAAGGAACAGACTGTCGGGGATTGGAGTGCCGTGGTGACCGGTCTGATTCTTGGGGTGAATCTGCCGGCAAGCGTTCCGCTTTGGCTGCCGCTGCTCGGCGGGGCTTTTGCCATGGTGATTGTCAAACTTCTGTTCGGCGGAATCGGACAGAACTTTATGAATCCCGCGCTGGCTGCACGTTGCTTTTTATTGATTTCTTTTGCGGGAATCATGACTGCTTTTCCGGCAACCTACCGCACGATTTTGCCCAATGCGACAGATGCCGTTTCTTCGGCAACTCCGCTTGCGGCAGTCCGTGCCGGGGAAAATCCGGATTGGCTCCGGATGCTTCTGGATACCCACAACGGCTGTATCGGGGAAAGTTCGCCGATTGCCATTGCGGTGGGGGCACTGTATCTTTTGATCCGCCGTGTTATCACGCCGCGGATTCCACTGATCTACCTCGGTTCCACGATCGGATTGATCGCGCTGTTCCAGGTGTTCAGCGGCAGCGGTGCGTTCTTGACACCGGGGTATCTGGTCGCGCAGCTTTGCGGCGGCGGACTTCTGATTGGTGCGTTTTTTATGGCAAATGATTATACGACCAGTCCGATTACCCCCTGGGGACAGGTGCTCTATGCGCTTTTGCTTGGACTGCTGACATCGCTGTTTCGGGTTTTTGGCTCGGCGGCAGAGGGCGTGTCCTATGCGATTATCATCGGAAACTGTGTTGTACCTCTGATTGAATCTGTGACTCAGCCGGTGCCGCTGACCGGACGCCACGGGAAGGGAGGCAAAAAGGGATGAAGGGCGTAGTACAGAAGAAAAAGGAAAACGGCGTGTCGTTGATTTTCCGGAATGCGCTGATCCTTTGTCTGATTACGATGATTGCAGGCGTCGCGTTGGCGTTTGTTTATGCGTTGACCCGGGACCCGATTTCAAAGGCGGAATATAAGGAAGAACAGGATGCATGCCGTGCGGTATTTGCAGATGCAGACGCATTTGTTCAGCCGGAGGGGGCAGATCTGCCGGCAGACGACGGTTGGTGCATTGAAAAGCTATATTTTGCAAAGAAAGCGGAGAAGACACTCGGATACGTGATGCGCGTCCGGACAGGTGCCGGATATGGCGGGGACATTGTGCTGGTTCTCGGCGTAAAGCCGGACGGAAAAATTTCCGGTATGCGCGTGATTGATGCCTCAGGAGAGTCCCCCGGACTGGGTGCACGGTGTCTTGATTCCGATTTTTCCAATCAGTTTACCGGTATGCAGTCACCTCTTACCTATACCAAAGGGGGACAGAGCGGCGCCAATGCGGTGGACGCGATCAGCGGTGCCACCATCACCACGTCTGCCGTAACGGAAGCGGTGGATCGCGCACTCGTCTGGATTGCATCGTATCGGGCAACTTTGCCGCCGGAAACGGATGACAGTACGGTGTCGGAGGAGCAGACGACAGATATGGAAGATACAGAGAAAACAGAGAAAGAAGAAACCGCCGCAGAAGATACTGCGGATTCGGAAACAGAGTCCATTACGACAGAGGAGGTGACGACAGGGCATGAAGACAGCGCAGAATAAAGAAAAGGGGCAGCTCATGCGCAAAAATTCTCCCCTTGAACGGATCTGGAACGGCGTTTGGCGGGAAAATCCGACCTTTGTACTGTTTCTCGGCATGTGCGCGACACTGGCTGTCACCACAAGCGCACGCAACGGCTTTGCGATGGGCGTGTCAACGGCGGCGGTGTTGGTGCTTTCCAATGTTGCGATTTCCGCATTGCGCCGTGTCATTCCGGACAGTGTACGGATGCCGGCATATATCGTGATTGTCGCTTCCTTTGTGACAGTTGCGGAGCTGCTGATGCATGCATATACCCCGTCGCTGTATAAGGCGCTGGGAATTTACATTCCGCTGATTGTGGTCAATTGTATTATTTTGGGACGCGCGGAGGCCTTTGCTTCCAAAAACGCGGTCATTCCTTCGCTTTTTGACGGATTGGGCATGGGACTTGGTTTTACCGGCGCCCTGACTCTGATCGGACTTTTGCGGGAACTTTTGGGCGCAGGAACGGTGTTCGGTATTCGCGTTCTGGGCGATTGGTATACGCCTGTTTCCGTTTTTGTGCTTGCGCCCGGGGCATTCTTTGTCCTGGCGGGTATTGCGGCATTGCGCAACGCCCGGCGCGCAAAAAAGCACCCGGAGAAGCAGGAATCGCCGACTTGCGGCGGAAGCTGCCGTCTTTGCCCGGGAGGATGCGCGGGAAAGGCGGATCGCGGCGTGCAGAAATCTTCTGAATCTTCAAAAGGGGAGGAAAAAGAAGCATGAAAACCGTTCTGTTGACCATTCTTGCCACCGTTTTGGTGGACAATGTTGTGTTGAGTCAGTTCCTGGGTCTTTGCCCTTTCCTCGGGGTTTCCAATCGCAAGAAAACCGCCGCCGGGACAGCCCCGCCGCCGGTATGGGAGCGGCTGTGATTTTTGTCATTACGCTTTCCTCTTTGGTGACGGCGCTGTTGTATAACGGTTTGCTTGCACGTTTTGATCTGGACTATTTGAAAACCATTGTTTTTATTCTTGTCATTGCCGCACTGGTACAGTTGGTGGAGATGGTATTACGCAAATGTATGCCGGCGCTTCATCGTTCATTGGGAGTATACCTTCCGCTGATTACGACCAACTGCGCTGTTTTGGGAGTGGCTCTTAAAAACGTGCAGGACGGTCTGGGCGTTGGTATGAGTGTTCTGACCGGATTCGGAACCGCCTGCGGATTTGCCCTTGCAATTCTGATTATGGCAGGAATCCGCGAGCGCCTGGAAGGAAACGACATTCCGAAGCCGTTTCGCGGAATGCCCATTGTGCTGATCTGCGCGGGGCTGATGGCAATCGCCTTTATGGGTTTTTCGGTCTTGCGGTAAAGGAGGAGAAAAATGAATTGGATTGCGATTTTGACCGGTGCGGGTGTTGTCACCGGACTTGGCGTCCTGATCGGGGGTTTCCTCGGCGTCTTCGGCAGAATTTTTGCGGTGGAGAGCGATGACCGTGTACGTGAGATCCGGGAACACCTGCCCGGGAGCAACTGCGGCGGTTGCGGATTTACCGGTTGCGATGCAATGGCGCAGGCGATTGCGGACGGACGGGCGGTGCCGTCCGGGTGTGCCGGTTGCGATGCGGAAAACCGTGCGGCTATTTCTTTGTTGATGGGAATTGCGGATACGGAGCCGGTCAGGAAAGTCGCCTGTGTTTTTTGCAGCGGTACGTGTGAAACGGTCGTCCAACGTTATCAATATGAGGGAATCAGCGACTGCCGGCGCGCGATGCTTGTGCCTGGCGGCGGGAGTAAGGCGTGCGGATACGGTTGTATCGGCATGGGAAGTTGTGTTGCGGCGTGCCCGGTCGGAGCGATCCGTGTACAGGATGGGTGTGCCGATGTGGACGGATCCCTGTGCATCGGTTGCGGCGCATGCGTGCGGGTATGCCCCAGAAACCTCATTCACCTGCTTCCGGCGTCTGCGCCGTATGTTGTGCGCTGTGATTCCAAAGAAAAGGGAAAAGCGGTGCGTGAGAACTGTGCGACCGGATGTATCGGGTGCGGTATTTGTGCCAAAAAATGTCCGTCCGGTGCCATTTCCGTACAGGATAATCTTGCAAGAATCAATCCCGCGGTGTGTACCGGGTGCGGTGTTTGCGCCTCTAAATGTCCTGCCGGTATTATCCGCAGGCAACCGAGTGGGGTCGTTGCCGTTGTATCCTCCGAAGAGGGAGAAGGGCAGGCATGAAACGCTTTTTTCTCCTGCCGGCGCTTGTGCTCCTTTTTCTCTCCCTGCCTGCGTGCAAAACAAGCGAAACCGCATGGGAAACGGCGGTCTATACGGACTGCTTTGACACGGTTCTGGAAATTCGTTACCTTGCCGGAAACGTGCAGGAGGCAGACCGTTTACATGCGTATCTGTTGGAATTGCATCAGTTGTTCGACATTTACAACCGCTATCCCGATACGGTAAATTTAGCGATGCTCAATGCGTGCGCAGGCGGGGATGCGCTGGAGATGGATGCACGGATCTGTGAGATGCTCTCCTTTTGTGTGCGGTGCGAGGAAGAATCCGAGGGGGCGGTAAACCCGATGATGGGAAGCGTATTGCGCCTTTGGAAAACGACCCTCCGGGACGGTGTTCTGCCGGATGCGGATACGTTGCAACAGGCACGCGAGCATACGGCAATCGACAGCCTTGTGATTGACAGGGAAAAGAACACCGTGCGTATTACCGATCCGCTTGCTTCTGTGGATGTCGGAGCGATCGCAAAGGGGTATGCGGGACAGATGGCGGTGGAATATGCCAAGGCACAGCTGCCTGCGATCCTGTTCTTTAATCTGGGGGGCAATGTCTGTACGGTTCGCCCGAAACCGGACGGACAGAATTACCGAATTGCCATACAGAATCCGCGCGGCGAAGGAAGTCTGACCGAGGTTTCGGTCAAGGCGGGGCAATGCGTGGTTTCCTCAGGCGATTATCAACGCTATCGGATCATTGACG
>FR890488.1:11878-13132 GCA_000433415.1 Clostridium sp. CAG:448 | reverse complement strand
GCCGACGACCGGAAAATGTGCAGTGAGTGTGATCGGTGCGGACAGCGGCGTTGCGGACTTTTTGTCGACGGCGCTGTTGATTTTACCGGATGACCGTGCAGAGACCCTGCTTTCGCGTTATCCGGATGTTTGGGTGCTGCTTGTGGATGCGGACGGAACGGTAGTGACAAAGGGAGAGCAGGCTGCAGCTCAACCGTGAATGTTACGGATGCAGAAAAATGTGAGGTGAGGAAAGTGACCGGAGGCAAGATCCGGAATAGGGTGAGCGCAGGTTTGCTCGGTTTGCTGATTTTTTGTATCAGCGCAGGGAGTTGCGCGTCCAAAAACACGCAGACAGATGCTACGGCGCGGTACACACAGTACCGGAATCAGGTATCAGAGGCGGATTGCGTCCGCGTGGAGCGGACATACAGTTATGTATATGATTTTGATTTTGCCGGTGAGGCGGATACGACTGAACGCAAAGGGGGCGTTACATACGTTCTTGTGCGCGACGGAAAAGAGACGTCTTTCTCCGGCGAAACGGCAGAATCCGGTGCGCAGGTACTGATGCGGTGTGTCGGAAACCGTTGCTATTATACGGGAGATCAGGGGAACCGGTATTGCGATGTGACGGATGTGCAAAAGAAAACCATTCTTTCTTCTCTCTGCAACCGTGATTTTACCGGCACTGCGTGCCCGCAGAGCGCTGCCTTCGGAAGTATCGGGCAGGAGCGCATTGCGGATACGTGGAAGCTGTACTGCGAACAACCCTCCGATGCCTTGATTGCGGAGTACACGCGCGATTATGCCGCGCTTACGTCAGCTTGTGAAGACGTGCAGGCAGAGATGAATGCATATCGCTTTACCGTGACCGGCATGGAGAGCAGGCCGCAGAGCACCGTGCTTGAATATACCCTGACCATGCGCATGACCTATGGGGAACAATCCATCACGATTGTTGCCAATGTGAATGTTTACACAAACTATACTTATCCGGATGCCGGCGAATACCGTATTACAGAGCCGGAGTCTTTGGACGGATATACCAAATTTGATTTTGCTGGGGAATCCGGTCTTTGAAGAGGAAACTTTGCTTCGATATGATACAGGAAAAAGATGATTTTACACAGGGCAGAATTCTGCCGAAATTTTTTCGATTTGTTCTTCCCGTTCTGGGGGCACTTCTTTTACAGGCGGCATATGGCGCGACCGATCTTGCGGTAGTCGGGTGGTTCGGAGATAAAACCGGAACCGCAGCGGTCGGAACCGGCA
>FR890488.1:7204-11798 GCA_000433415.1 Clostridium sp. CAG:448 | reverse complement strand
AGCTTTTGGGAGAACGCAAACCGGAGGATGCCGGACGTGCGATCGGCTCTTCCGTTTGGCTGTTCGGCGGGCTTGCGGTCATTCTGACCATCCTGATGGAATTGCTGACGGAGCCGCTTGTCCGGTTGATGAATGCGCCGGAAGAGGCGTTTTTGCAGACTGTTACTTATGTGCGGATTTGTTCTGCCGGTATTGTTTTGATTACCGCTTATAACGGCATCAGCGGGGTATTCCGCGGTCTGGGAAATTCGCGGTTGCCGCTTTTGTTTGTTGCCATTGCGGCTGCTTTCAATGTGGCAGGCGACTTTATTCTGGTCGGCGCGTTTCGGATGGATGTGGCGGGCGCCGCCATTGCTACGGTTGCGGCGCAGGGGCTGAGCGTGGTTCTGTCCCTTCTCATTATTCGGCGGCACCAAATGCCGTTTACCATGAACCGTGCAAGTATGCGCCCGGACAGAAGGCTGATCCGCCGGATTCTCCGTGTGGGAACCCCGATTGCCCTGCAGGACGCATTGGTGCATCTTTCTTTCCTTCTGATCAACTCCGCGGTCAACGCCATCGGGATTGAGCAGTCTGCCGGATACGGCGTGGCGGAACGTGTAACTGCGTTTATTTTTCTCGTGCCGTCTGCGGTCATGGCAGGTGTGTCCGCCTTTGTTGCGCAGAATATGGGCGCCGTGAAGCGGGATCGGGCGAAGAAAACGACTTTTCTGGCGATGGGAATCGGCTGTGCTTTCGGTGTCCATCTGTTCTGTGCCGGTTTCTTCGGCGGGGAAATACTTTCCGGACTGTTTTCTCACGAGCCGGATGTGGTCGAACAGTCGGCAATGTACCTGCGCGGTTTTTCCGCTGACTGCCTGCTGACCTGTGTGCTGTTTGCTTTTATCGGTTATTTCAACGGTTGCGGAAAAACGGTTTATGTCATGATTCAGGGCATAACCTCATCCTTCCTTTTCCGGGTGCCGCTTTCCTGGTTGTTTGCGCGTATCCCCGGTGCGACCCTGACAACGATCGGGTTTGCCGCGCCGATTGCGACCGTATACGGCATTGCTTTCTGCATTGTCTGTTATTTCCTGATGGAGCGAAAGGAAAAGAAACTTGTGTAAATAAAAAGGCGGCTATGCGATTTCCAAAGCACGGAAACGCATAGCCGTTTTTTGATTTTTATGCCTCAAACTGGCTGTTGTAGAGATTGGCGTAGAAACCGCCTTTTTGCATCAGTGTTTCGTGATTTCCCGTTTCAATAATCTGCCCGTCCTTCATGCACAGGATCAGATCTGCCTCGCGGATGGTGGAAAGGCGGTGCGCGACCACAAAGGAGGTGCGCCCCTTCATCAGTTTTGCAAATGCATTCTGAATCTTCATCTCGGTGCGGGTATCGATTGACGAGGTTGCCTCATCCAGTATCAGTACCGGCGGCAGGCATAGAAAGACGCGCGCAATGCAGAGCAACTGTTTCTGACCCTGTGAGAGGGAACCGCCCCCCTCGCCGATGACGGTGTCATATCCCTGCGGAAGACGCCGGATAAAGGAGTGTGCGTGTGCGGCTTTTGCAGCCTCGATAATGGCATTGTCATCTGCGTCCGGGTTCCCTAGCGCAATGTTTTCCCGTACCGTGCCCGGTGTCAGCCAGGTGTCCTGCAGAACCATTCCGTAGCAGGAACGCATGCTTTGCCGGGTTATATTGCGCACATCGGTGCCGCAGAAGCGGATAGCCCCTTTATTCACATCGTAAAAACGCATCAACAGGTTGATGACCGTTGTTTTTCCGCATCCGGTGGGACCGACAATGGCAACACGCTTTCCGTAGTCGACCGACAGGTCAAAATCACGAATCAGCGGACGTTCCGGCTGGTAGGAGAAATACACATGCTCAAAGGCAACGGTATCATTTGCTTCGGTTTTGCCGATAACACGTGCGTCGGGGGCATCCGGAATTTCACTGGGTTGATCGATCAGAGTGAAAAGACGGTCCGCGCAGGCAAGCGCATTCTGCAATTCGGTAACAACACCGGAAATTTCATTGAAGGGCTTTGTATACTGTCCGGCATAATTGAGCATGACAGACAGTTCACCAACCGTCAGGCCGGTCGATGCGACACCGCCGGAAGCAATGCAGATCAGGGCGCCGGTCAGCGCCACGGCGGCGTAAACCAGGTTGTTGACAAACCGCGTGGTCGGATTGGTCAGAGAAGAGAAGAATACCGCGCGGCGGGAGCATTGCTCCAGTTTTGTGTTGATCTCATCAAACTGCGCCATAGCACGGTCTTCGTAGGAAAAGGCGGTCACGGTCTTGTGATTCTGCAGCATTTCGTCCATCAAAGCTGTCTGATCGGCACGGATGGCTGCCTGCGTGCGGAACAGGTTGTAGGTGCGCTTGGTGATAAAAGAAGCAACAAAGAGCGAGAGCGGGGTCAGGACGACGACAATCAGCGCGATACGCCATTCCAGGATCACCATAAATACGAGCGTGCCCAATATCGTCAGAAGGCTGGTAAAGAATTGCGAGAATCCCATCAGTAGTCCGTCCGTAAACTGATCGGCGTCTGCAATGACGCGGCTGACCACGTCGCCGACCGGATGTGTGTCCAGGTAGGACAGCGGGAGCGTCTGAATCTTTTCAAACGCATCCTGCCGTACACGGCGGACAATTCCGAAGGTGATATGATTGTTGCAGATGTTCATCAGCCATTGCGCCAGTGCCACAATGCCGATGACGATCAAAACGCGTAAAAGAATCGGAAGGATCCCCTTCATATCCACACCGGCGTCGGTAATCAGGTCGATTGCGCGTCCGGTCAATATGGGGATATACAAGGTTCCGAGTACGGATATTACCGCAAACAGAAGGGAAAGCAGACACGGAAGGCGGTAATGCTTCAGATATCCGAGAATCCGACGGAGAACGGCGCCTTTTGCTATTTTGTTCTTTTTGGTTTTCTGTTGGTTTTTCATGCCGTTTCACCTCCCTTGAATTGTGATTCATGAATCTCGCGGTAGACGGGGCAGGCAGAAAGCAGTTCCTCATGTGTGCCGCGACCTGCCGTTTCACCGTCTTCCAGGACCAGAATCTGGTCTGCCGCATGGATGGAGGAGGTGCGCTGTGAAATAATGAAAACCGTTGGATGATAGTCCAGGGAACGCAGGGCATGACGCAATCTTGCATCGGTTGCAAAGTCAAGCGCGGAAGCGCTGTCGTCCAGAATCAGAATAGGCGGCTTCCCGACAAGTGCGCGCGCAATGGTCAGGCGCTGTTTCTGACCGCCGGAAAAGTTGCGTCCCCCCTGTTCCACCGGGGCGTCCAAACAACCTTCTTTTTTGCGGACGAATTCCTCTGCCTGGGCAAGGCGGAGCGCCTCCCAGATTTCATCATCTGTGGCATCCGCCTTTCCCCATTGCAGGTTGGAACGGATTGTGCCGCGGAAGAGAACCGCTTTTTGGGGGACAATGCCGACTATGCCGCGCAAACGGTCGATCGGATAGGAACAGACCGGCTTGCCGAATACATAGACGGTACCTTCGGTTGCATCGTAAAAACGCGGGATCATATTGACCAGTGTGCTTTTTCCGGAGCCTGTCCCACCGATAATGCCGACGGTCTGTCCGGCAGGAACCGACAGGGAAATGTGGGAAAGCGCCGGTGCGGCAGCATTCGGATAGGTGAGGGAAACGTTATCAAAGCGAACCGCAACGGACGGGTCCTCTGCGGCATCCGAGGGAATGCTCTCCTGACCGACTTCGCTCTGTAGAACCGCATCAATTCTGTTGGCACATGCCGCAGCCTTGGTAACGGTGAAAATCGTATTTGCCAATTTGATCAGCTCAACGAGAATCTGAGACATATAGTTGGTCAGTGCAATAATTTCTCCTTGCGTTGCTCCGCCGACCTCGGCACGCAAGCCGCCGAAATAGATGATGGCGACCAGAGCACCGTTTACAACCACAAAGGTCAGTGGGTTCATCAATGCGGTGATACGACCGGTAAACTTCTGCAGGCGTGTGTGGCTGTCATTGGTTTCCCTGAAGGACTCGGTCTGACGTTCCTCCATTCCGAAGGCACGCACAACACGTACACCCTCCAGTGTCGAGCGCGTCTTGGCGGTGACCTCGTCCAATTTTCCCTGAATTTTTTTGTACAACGGCATCCCCGCAAGCATGATGGAAAAGACGATAACAGCAAGCAGGGGGACGGCGACCGCAAAAATCCAGGCAAGGGAAGCGTTGACCGTGAAAGCCATAATTACAGCGCCGAACACAATAATCGGGGAGCGCAGAAGCAGCCGCAATGTCATATTGATGCCGGACTGCACCTGGTTGACGTCACTGGTGATTCTTGTCACCATAGCGGAGGTGCCGACACGGTCGGTGTCCGCATAGGAAAAGCGCTGCATGTGTGCAAACAGATCGTGACGTAATACTGCGGCACATCCCACTGCCGCGCGTGCGGAAAAGTACTGCGCAACCAGCGTACAGGACAGACCGACAACGCCCAACAGGATGAGCAACGGGAACATTTTGAAAACAATGGATTTGTCTGCTACTCCGCTGACCGAACCGATGCCGTAGTCGATCATATATGCGACAACCACCGGTA